>CALIEE010000096.1 GCA_938022485.1 uncultured bacterium
CACCGACGAGGGAGCTCGCCCAACAAATTTCCAAAAATCTCAACTCTTACTCTCAGTTTTTAAAAATCAAGACGGTTCAGGTTTATGGTGGGGTAAAGCAAGGCCCGCAAGTCAGCAAACTTCGAAATGGCTCAGATGTGCTGGTTGCAACTCCGGGTAGATTACTTGACTTGATCTCTCAGGGATACATTGACCTTAGAATTTGTGAAACTCTAATCCTCGATGAAGCTGACAGAATGTTCGACATGGGTTTCATGAAGGATGTGAAAAAAATAGTATCGCTAGTTCCAGATGACAGACAGACACTATTGTTTTCTGCAACAATGCCCAAGCAAATTGCTAAATTAGCTAGCTCCATATTGTCTGAGCCTAAAGAAGTAAAAGTTAACCCTGTTTCATCAACAGCTGAGCTAGTCGATGATAAAGTTTGTTTTGTTGAAAGACGTAAAAAGAAGGATCTGTTGACTCAACTTCTAAAGCAAAAAGACTTTAGAAAAGTAATTGTGTTCACCCGAACTAAACATGGCGCTAATAAACTAGAAACTCAGCTCAAAAAAGAAAAGATTAAAGCCGGTGCTATACACGGAAATAAGACTCAAGGAGCTCGCCAAAAAGTTCTGAAAGATTTTTCAGGAGGGCGAATTAAAGTTTTAGTGGCGACTGACATCGTTGCTCGAGGCATTGATGTTGATAAAATTTCCCATGTAATTAACTTTGATATTCCTGTAGAGGCTGAGAGTTATGTTCATCGGATCGGAAGAACTGCTCGGGCAGGTCAAAGTGGAGAGGCCTTATCTCTTTGTGATGAGAATGAATTCTCGGAACTGCTTGCTATTGAAAGAGTACTGGACAGGCAAATATCTCCTTTTACGGAAAGTGAAGATTTCGATCAAAAATTAGCTGAGCAGTTTGTCGCTTTGAGAAGTAAACCTGGTTCTCGAAAAAAACCATCTGGTCGAGGAGGTAGGAGAGAGGGATCTTCTCGAAAAGAAGGGGATCGAAGACGACGCTCGGGATCTGGTTCTGGAAAGCCAAGAAGTGGAGCTTCTAGTAGGAAAAGACCAGACAGAAAAAAATCCGATAAAAAAGAGGGATCTGAATATAAGAGGAAGCCAAAGGCTAACTCTGAACGGACTGATTCAGGCAAGCCTAAGAAGAGCAGAACTGGAAAGAGTGGGGCCGAAGGAAAAAGAGATAACTCTGAGAAAAGTAGCGAGCGTAAACATCAAAGGCCAAAGAGTAATAAAGTTTCTGGTCAGAAGAGCGCCCGAAAAAAGGATTCAAGAACAGGCTCTGGAATGAAAGGACCTGCTAAAAAAGGCGAAGCTAGAAAAGGTCCTGGTAAGAAACCAGGCAAGGAATCAGGTAAGAAGCCAGGTTCCTCTCGAGCGGGAAAACCAAGAAGGTCTTCTAGCCAATCTAAGCCGGGTAATAAAAAGACTGGTGCTCCCAAACGCGCAAATCGAGATAAGCGATAGCCTAGTTGCGATGTCCTAAATTACTTTTTGTCTTTTTCTGCCTTAGTTGATGGAAAATGAAGTTTATCTAGCCTTTCCATCTCATTCCCAAGCTGCTCTATCGGGGCATCGAACTTTCCAAGCTTTAACTTACCAACGCAGTAAAGATGATTGCCTATTAAATGGGCATTGCTTAGCCCAAGTTTTAATTTTTCGAGTGAAGATTGGTTCTCGATCGAGATAGCTTCTCCTGAACCATCAGGTTTGCTTACTTCGTTTCTCTCAATGGTTAAACCAGCTTTTTCAAAAGCTCGAGACATATCGTGGGCTCCACCATAGTTGACTACCACGTTGTCTTTTTCTCCATTTTTCAGCAAGGCTTTAACACTGTTGGCTAGATCATCCTCTCTAAAGTCTAATGTCATTTTCTCCATTGTTGGGTGGCTTCCGATGAGTGGAGCAAAACAATTCCCTAAGGCCTTTTTTGTTTTGTCGATCATCATTTGACCAGCTTCGGTATTGATAGCTTCGACTCTATCAATTTTCCCCAGAGCCAAGGCAGAGCCAAGGCAATCATTGATCCAGGGTGTTGATACAAAATATCAATTTGCTTTGATGAGAGGTCTTGAAAAGTTTTTGGAATTTTATTATCTGGAAAAGCTTTTCTAATTTCCTCTACTTGGTCTGGTGGATAAACGAAAACATGTTTAGCTTGTGCTTTGTCTTCTAGAACAACTGTGAAAGCGCCACTTGTTTCATCGTGCACCCTCACATTTGGAGTTTGCTCAATTAATTGTAGTAGCTCAAATTGAGAATTAACAATTTGCTTAAACATGAAAGACGGTGCCTCCATTCCTTTTTGAAGGGTAGGGGCATGGAGTTGAGCATGGTGTATTATTTTATCACCCTCTTCTTGTTGTGGTTGCTCGTTGCTATTTTCTGGATCCGGAGTCATTTTTGAGAAAAACCTACTTTTAAAACTTAAAAAATTTGGGCTTCGTTGATAAAAGCCGCAGGTATAAGGGTGTTATGCTTTAAAATTGAGTTTTGTATACTCAAATCTTCAATGATTTGGTTCGGCTCGAAAAGCTAAGTAAATTCAGCGATCAAGGGCGCTTTTATTAATTGGCGTTCAACGCCCTTCGAAAACGAAACTAAAAAAGCCCCAGTGACTAGCACCGGGGCTTTTAAGAACTTACTTTAGAAAGTCCCTCTAATTCCGAAAGTAAAGTTTCTTCCAGGAAGTGGAGCTAGATCTTTCAAGAAAGAAGCATGCACTCGAGCTTCTTCGTCGGTAAGGTTAGATCCTTTTACGTATAGGCCTACTGTGTAGTCCTCAGTTGCCAAAAGATTATACTGAATATCGGCATTTAATAGCTGATAAGAATCTGTCGGAATCTCAGAATCACTAATTTTACTCTGGCTAGCAACGAACACACCTTCCACTCTACTTTCGACCAGATTTCTATAGCCGTGCTCAAGACTAACGATTGTTCTAAGTGGTGGAATACGAGGTAAGTCACTATCATCAACTTCAGAAGTAGCTTTCACGTAATCGACTTGAACACCTAAATTTATGTCATTAGCCCAAAGGTCTAGCACTTCGTGTAGATGTAGAGTGGCCTCTGTTTCGAATCCCCAGAATAGAGCTGGAATCGATTCATAGTTAAACACAGGAAAGCCATCTTCTTCCTCTCCAGTTCCATCCAAGTTTATAAACCGGTCGTAGTCCTGAACAAAAAAGTTTACCGAACCTGTAATTGGCCCAACGTTTCTGTTTAGGGAAAGGTCTATACCCTTGGATCTTTCGTTGCTAAGAGTTTCGTCTCCCAGCTCAAAGACCTGACGGGCGACATGGGCACCTTCAGCAAATAGTTCTGTAGCAGATGGTGCTCTTTGCGTGTAAGCAAAAGATAGACCAGCTGTGTAATCTCCTCGTCCATTAAAGTCCCAAACAAGACCAGCTGAAAGACTAACAGGGTCAAAACTTCCACTTCGCCCATCTACAACATCATAGTCAACATGCTCGTATCTACCACCAGCCTGAAGTTTAATTTTTTCACTTAGCTCATATTCTTCAAAAAGAAATACAGCTGGAGAAAAAGTCTCAACTTCAGGTAGGAAGGCTTCTTCGCCGATCGCAGAGAAATCACTGTATTGACCTTGAAAGCCAAGCGCCCCTTTGAAACCATTGATAGGTTTGTGAATTAGCTCAAACCTACCTTCAACTGCATCGTTGTCGAAGTCAGTTCCAACTTCACCTCCTTCAAGCTCTTGGTGCTCATAGTTTGATAGTCCAAGCTTAAACCTTAGAGAATCAATGGCGTCACTGACGTCATTAACGGCTCCACGAAGGTCTACACGAATTTGCTTAAGGTCAATGGCTACGCCTTCCTCTTCACCTTCTTCGTGTTCTTCACCTTCTTCTTCCTCCTCTTCTTCGCCATGCCCGGGAACTCCGTAAACTGAATCAACGCCAGTTACGGAAACTCCGAAAAAGCCTTTCTCCCAAACCCAGGATCCTCCCGCTTTGAAGCCTTGGTTTCGAGTTGAACTAGAGGGAAGAGTTCCAAAAGCTTCCTCTTCTTCGCTATG
>CALIEE010000097.1 GCA_938022485.1 uncultured bacterium
GGTGCTTGGTATGCCTTTCAAGGAGAACGTATTGGACAGGGTCGGGAGAATGCTAAGATTTTCCTTAAGGAAAACCCAGAAATTCGAGAGCGGGTTCACGGCCTAATCATGGACAGCGTTGGTCTCGGTAGTGGAAAAACTGAAGAGGCTAAAGTACAAGCCACTGGAACTGATGGCCTAGCCGTGGTTGATGGTGGAAAGAAGGAAGATAAGAAGAAAAGCTAATCTTTTTCTTAAAGTGCACTAAGTTACCTAAACCTTTTCAAAAACTGGGTCAGGGCTTAGTGCACTAATTTGCTACTTGTAAGTTAACTTTTCAGATTAACTTCTTAGAGCCGTTCAATGACCTTCAATCCCTACTCTCCATAAAGGACGGGGCAAGACCTTTGGCAGCATTTCGACATTTCTGAATATCATAAATAGAGTAAACTCTCTCCACACATAATGCCCGGTAAGAAGCGAGTAATCTCTCAGGTCTTTCAGAGTTTGGGAAATCACCTCTCAAAGATTTCTCTACCTCCTCTAAAGCTTTGTAAAGTAAACCCAGTTTTGGGTGCATCTGAGAAAAACTCCAAAGGTTGATGAAACTACATTTAATCCCCTTATCTGGATCGACGTAGCTTCGAACAAGCTGACGAATTTTCCGATACCTATTTCTAGCTTCTTGATGATCTAAATCTTTAGTGATTAAACCTACAAAATTAGCAAATCGGTTAACTGAGGCAGAAATCCACTCTAACTGAAATTCATCTCCCCAACCGACATCTCCTGTAACCGCTCGAATTCCCTTACTAGGCAAGAATTCCTCAGAAACTCCGGCCCAATGAGAAATGTCAACCGAAACCCCAGGTAGATCCAGAATCAAACCTAACTAACAATCAAAAATCCCTCTGGGAAAGAATGGATTTTCATTGGAATCAAAGAGGTCTGAAGGTTGATCCAAATTAAATTCCCTCAATTTAGTCAGTGCACGGTCAATCGAGTTCCTAAGTGGTTGCAATTCGATTGGCAGCCAACCGTTATCTTCCACTTGTTTATAGACGGCTTTCTTGACCCTCTCCTCATTGATAATCTGCTCAGGATGGCGAACAACGAAATGGCAAATCTCACTTTCAGATTCTTTTCGAACTTGATCAAAACAACGACATTCACCATTGTCGTAAAGTGCAGCGATCTGCACCTTTAAGACCACAATTTTTACGTCCTTTTTATTCTCACCATAGTCATCGGTAAATGACACCTGGCTGGTGCTAATTTCACCGCTCAGGCCAAACCTTTGACACCTGGCCAACACACCATCGAGACGGTTCTTAGTCTTAGGCTTGAAAGCGCAAGAAAAGGTTTGAGAACTTTCATCAACAAACCCTTCTCGAAAATATCCACGAACATCGGGATGCGCTACACTAATCCAATTTACAAATTTCTCTGAAAGCTTGTTTTCAACATTACTCATAGTTTCTTCCAAACCGATTTTACTCGGTAGTTATGGCCCAGTTAGGGCAGAACTTAATTAGAAATGGGAGTAACGGAGTGACCCCCACTTAACCCAGTCAAATTGACAAAGCTAAGTGGAGGTCACAACCACGCTGACTGCCCTCTTTAATGCGAGCAATCAGATGTTTTAAAAATACCTTATGGTAACTTAATGCTGTTGAGCGAATCAGGGAGCATGCGCTCAGCAGCATTCAGCATAGTCTCTACCTAATTCGAATAGAAAAGAGCTTTTAGAATCAGGATATTTTATCCTGTCTAAAGCTGGAAGACCAGGAGTGAGCCTGGAAGAGCTTCAAACCCTAGCAAACACTGGCATAAACCCTTAGGCTGGAAACTTAACCCTGGAGACTATTTCCAAGAGATCTCTTCAAGAGATTAAATCGGCAAATTATTGGAAGAAAAACAACAGAATCGCTGCGGCTCGGCGAAGGTGTTGTCGTAAACAAAAACCAGAACCCGAAATAGAAACTCAATACAAAAACTAAGACTGCTCTGTGAGGGAATCAAATCACAAGGAAACCATACTCAATAGCGCTCTAAGGGACCTAGAGAAGGTCAAACATATCTGAAGCTTCACCGACTGCACATTGTGCAAAAAACCAAAGCTAAATTACCTCCTTGGCCTGATGAATAAATAATTCTCACCAGGCCTAGTTTGTTAAAACCTCTATGCTGCGATAAATTCCCGAATACTAGCAAACAAGACAGGACAGACCCACGGCTACAACACTTGCTGACACCACTAGGGTAGGTATAGCTGGCAAATTGTCAACAATTACCGCATTGTCATGCTTGCCGTAACGGCAAACTACTCCTGAAACGAACAGCAGCCACAAAAGCATAATCGAAAAAAAGTTCATGTTTCTCCTCAATCTGCACGAATATGCGCAGTCGCTAAAGCTTCAACTTTTTCTGGTCTTTACAAATATTATTTCAGACAGGGAATGGACTTAATATCCGGTTTTCTACTGAATTCCTCCACTCGAGTAGGAGAATGAGTGAAAAGTAAATTTATATAAGCCCTAACTTGAGCACCCTTAACCACCCCAATTGGTAAACTAATCCGCACCACCGACTGCACCTAAGGCAAATCATTAACCATAAAAACTAAGCTCTATACTTGCTAAGTTTTCATAACCTTCCCTGACGAACGGTCTTGGTTCGTCAGGGGCTATTTATATTACTCATTGTCTCTGCCTCTCTATGAAGCCTCTCTATGAAATGATGGAAACTACAGTCAGCAATCCAATTAAACTAATCGTGAAAGCCACAATTCCTACATAGAGATTACTTCGACATTCCTTCCTTAGCTCACCTCGCAATACTACAGTGAGAAAGCTTAAGACTAGTAAGAGCAGCAAATAAACAACGCGAGTCATCTTTTAAACCCTCCTTCTACACCCTATGTGCAGTCGCTGGTGCGGGTTTAAACCTAATATATAATAATCTAGGGTGGGACCCTACTCTGTAAGGGAAGCTACTGATTCAGCATATCTTAAGGAAATTAATGAAGACTAACTCTTGAAGTCTCGGCACTTATACTTATAGCTAACAGTATCTAGGAATAGACCAACTGTAGTTAAAAAGAGCAGCATATCGAATTAACCATAAATACACCGAGCATGATAATTCAAAAACTAGTGGCTAAAACTAACTACAAAAGCTAACTCCCAAAAGAATTTTTGGGAGTAGTCTCGTTGCCATTTCTACCAAATACCATTTTAGCCAGATACGATTTTTAAATCTAGCTCTCTTCAATCCAATCGTCTGTGTTGGCTACGTCTAAAGTCAGATCCAAGCCTTCACTACGAAGAACAATCTGGCGTTCTCGCTCAGCAGAAACGGTCACCCCA
>CALIEE010000098.1 GCA_938022485.1 uncultured bacterium
GGGGTTCCCCAGATTGCTTTTTGAAGATTTTTCTCTAAAATCCTCCTTTAAGGCAGAAAAAGCTAGAAGTTTCGGGGCTTAAGGATAGTTTTGCAGACTGATTTTTTGGCCTCAATAGAGCCATCGTTATTGCATAAACTTTGTATTTTGCTCCAGAAACAGTGTAGAGGGGCCTAAGTGGCCTTATTTGCAGTATTTATTGAAGCATTTTGGCTGTCCTTCGGACTAGTGGATAGTAGAGAGTAGGTATTAATCGAGAGTAAGTCGGTATTTTGGACAAGGTATTTATAAAATTAATGGGAGCTTTACTGGTTTGCTTAACCGCTAGCCCTGTTTTTGCTTCAGATGAAGCTCATACCTGTGTTCATGTTGGAGCAGAGGGTCACAGCCAAGAATCATCTGATATGCCTGAAATGGCTATGGCTGAAGTTGCTTCGTTGGACTACTCAGCAGAAGTTACGACTATCTGGCGCAGTGGCCCTTCAGAGAATAGACTTGATATAGTTTTTCTTGGAGATGGCTACACTGAAGAAGAACTGGTTACCTACCATTCACATGTCCAACGAGCTTTGGACTTTTTTTTTGACGAAGAGCCTTTCAAAAGTTTTAAACATTTAATCAATATACACCGAGTAGATGTCATTTCTTCCGAGAGTGGAATTGACAATGATCCTTCTCAAGGAATTCGTAAAGATACAGCGCTTGGAGCACGTCTTTGGTGTTTTGGAAGTCAAAGAAGTTTATGTGTGAATATAAATTCCGCTCAAGCCTTTGCTGCTAATGCGGAAGATGTGGATCAAATAATTGTTTCAGCGAACAGTCGGTCTTATGGAGGACTCGGCTACACTCACAGTGGAATAGCTACTTTTACAGGTGGAAATATTCTTTCTCCAGAACTTCTTCTTCATGAGTTTGCTCATAGTTTTGGTCTTCTTGCTGATGAGTATGATGGAACTGGAAATATCTTTTCAGGTAACGAACCTTCGTTGTTGAATGTGACCAGTCTTTCTGGAACTGAATTGATTGATTCCGGACTGAAATGGGCTGACTGGTTGGGTTACGATGCTGGTGATGGTACTGGGAGAGTTGGGTTATACGAAGGGACAAATCTTTTCTCTTTTGGTCTTTTTAGACCAACTCTTGACTCCAAAATGAGAACCTTGGGGATGCCTTTCAATGCTCCTTCTATGGAGGCAATGGTTGAGCAATTGTTTCGAAGTGCTGGTCCTATTGAGAATGCATACCCAGAAAGTCTTGAAGTATCTAGTAACCAAACTCTTTTTCTAGATGTTATAGAGGATATTAGTGGTCACACTGAAGTGAGCTGGTTTCTGGATGGAGAGAAGCTGCCAGCTAGCGATATTCAAATTGAGCCTGCTGAGTTTATCAGAGCTCCTGGTAGCTATCAGTTTACAGCTGAAGTTCAGTTTAAGACCCCATTTGTGAGATCTAAGGCAGCTTCGGAGCAGCTTTCTGCTAGCTATACATGGACCGTTGAACATGTTGCAACAAGCACGCTAGTCCAGAGAGAGTCTACTGTTCGATGTTCTTTTCCTAACAGTTTTCTTGGTCAGGTTAATATAGCAAGCTTGGTTAATAACGGTTCGAATTCACTAAATGGAGAGCTTGTGCTTTTAGATAGTCTAGGAGTTGTTCGTGGAGACATGAACCTATCACTTAAGCCGGGTCAGAAAAGTGATGTTAGTTTGTTTGACTTAGGTCTCCTGGCTGATGAGATCGGCGCAGTTTGTTTTTCCTCTGACTCGGATAGTTGGGCAGGGAATCTTAACCTTTATGCTCCAGGAACTGACGGGCAAGGTTTTGATTTCGCTATTAGCTATCCGTTTTTAAGTCCAGAAACTGGAACATCCACAGTGCCGGTCAATACCTTTCACCTCGTTCCTGGTGAGGATATTGCTTACAACTGGATTAGAGTTATTGATGGTCAACCGGGAGATGGCAAAGGTTTATTGGGAGTTGTTAACTATTATAATGAGGTAGGTGTATTAATCGGACATGACCAAATCGACTTGGTAGACGGTGGGCGATTAGATCTAGCGGCCCATCTTTACTATGGTCCTTCAAGAGTGGGTCATGCTGAATTTGTCTCAAGCCAAGAAGATGCGCCATTCTACTTCGAAGCTACTCGTTACTATCCGAGTCGGGCTGGTGGATATTATTCTGCAATGCCTTTGCAACGGAGAGCACCGTCCTTAGAGCCAATGAAATCCTCTTTCAGCCAGACTGATAGCGAGTTGAACATAGTTGAGATTTTTAATGCTAGTGAGACCGAGTCTAATACTATTGTCGTGGTTAGAGATTCTTCGGGAAGCATCGTTAGTTCGGATACTTTAGTTCTCGAAGCTAAAGGAAGCTTTCATTTTATCCTAGACGAGTTTGAAGATAGATCAGGCACTGTCACAGTTGTGGGGGACAGTCCAATTGCTTCAAGACTTTTAGCCTACGTTTACGATCAAGATTCTTTAGTTTGTGGAAGTTCTGCTAGAGCAATGAGTAGAGATTCCTCAACATCACTTGTTGGTGAGTTTAACACCTTTATTGAACAGCGTAATCTATTGAATCTGACTAATCGCTCTGGGGAAGTTTCGACAGTTAGATATGAAATTGTTGATGTGTCTGGAAGAACCATTGGTCAGGGAGAGCTCTCTATCGATGGTTTTGGCTCTAGTCTGGTTCCTTTGGAGCTTCCAACAGATACATATGGTAGTATTATATTGGAGTCAGACAATTTGATTAGTGCTGAAACTATTGTTGATTCTCCAGAGAACTATCAGCTGATTGTTCCAGCTCGATAGAAACAACAACCCTCCCTTTAACAAGAATGAAGTTTTTAGATTTAGGCGCGGTAAATCAAGTAAATTAGTATATGTATTACCTGCAGAC
>CALIEE010000099.1 GCA_938022485.1 uncultured bacterium
AAGATAGTCTGCGAAGAGCAAGTCGTACTTACAAGAGCTAATGGTGAGAGAGCTAGTGCAAACAAAGCGGTTTATGATGTTCCAGGTGAAATCATTCGGTTGACCGAAGGACCTGAGTTGTTGAAAGGCGGGAGTATTTTGAGCGCCGATTTAGTAAAAATATACGTGGCTGAGGAGAAAAGCGAAGCCGAAGGTAACGTTAGAGTTAAGGTTATTCAGGTCCCAGATAATAAAGAGGTATATCAACCTCTCGAGGCTGAGGATTTTGGTGATCAGCAAATCGATAGCCAAGGATAAAAATTGTCTTCTAGTAGCTCAGAAAATTTATCGACTCGAGGAGTCACTAAATCGTACAAGGGTCGGAAAGTTGTAGGTGGAGTTGACCTAGATATTGGGAGAGGAGAAATTGTAGGTCTCTTGGGTCCAAATGGTGCGGGTAAAACAACCACCTTTTATACCATAGTGGGATTGGTCAGACCTGACTCCGGTCAGGTTATGCTTGGCAATAGAGACATAACGCTTCTACCAATGTTTGAAAGAGCAAGGGCTGGCTTGTCCTACCTACCGCAAGAGGCTTCAGTCTTTAGAAAGCTTTCAGTTGAAGACAATATTTTAGCCATACTTGAAATCCTGCCAGAGTTTAAGGGCAAGCGAAGTGATCAAAAAGAACGCTTGGATCAGTTGATCGAAGAGTTGAACCTACAGAAAGTCCGTCGAAGTATGGCTTATTCTTTGAGTGGGGGAGAGAGAAGACGAGTAGAGATAGCTCGTTCTTTGGCCTGTTCACCAGCCTTTATGTTGTTAGATGAGCCTTTTGCTGGAATTGACCCTATTGTTGTTGCGGACTTACAGGAACTGGTTCGAGACCTTCAGAAAAGAAATATAGGGATACTGATTACAGATCATAATGTGAGAGAAACGCTTGGTATCTGTGACAGAGCTTATATCTTGAGTGACGGTAAGGTGCTTGAAAGTGGCAGTCCATTGGAGATTTCGGAGTCAGAGATTGCTCGCAAATACTACTTGGGAGAGAGCTTTAGTCTCTAGTCCATAACCTTCCTTTCTTGCGCCCCTAGTAGGCTGTTTTGAACAAAGTTCAGGGGCGTTTAATTAACGGTAAAAAGCTGCTATAATTATAAGTTGAGGCAATGTATTCAGCTCTCTAAGTAGCTAATAATACAGGCTACTTTTTAACTTTCTTAGGTTATACAAGAATCGTGCCGATATGATTCTTAGGTTACCAAACGGTTTTAACACTTAAGGACTTTGATTTATGGCTTTGGAGATTAAACTCGGTCAAAAACTAGGGCAGTCCCTGGTTATGACCCCCCAATTGCAGCAGGCTATTAAACTTCTGCAGCTTGGTCGTCTTGAGTATCTAGAAGTTCTCGCCCAGGAATTGGAAAAGAATCCAGTTTTAGAGGATGCCAGCAATGAAAGTTCAGAGAGCATTTCTCAGGAAATACACCAAGGGGCAGATGCACCATCTGAGCTAGACCAAGTAGCCGCCGACAAAGACTTTAGTCACGATATTCCTTACGAAGATCTCTCTCATTTATACTCTTCTCACTCAGGTTCAGGTTCAGGTGATTTACCCTCGCTTGAAGCTACCTTGGGAGAAGAGATTGGACTTACGGAACATTTGTTTTGGCAGTTGAACACGTCTGAGTTTGATCAGGCTGACCGAGAGATTGCAGGTCGAATTATAGGTAATCTTGACGGAGATGGTTACTTACGAGTGAACTGGCAAGAACTAGTAGGCTTTTTAGGCTGTTCGGAATCACAAGCTGAAAAGGTTTTGAGTCATTTGCAGACTTTTGAGCCTGTCGGAGTATTCGCTAGATCTATTTCTGAATGCCTTTTAATTCAACTAGAGCATAGAGGTCAGCGCCAAAGCCTAGCTGCAGAAATTGTTAGTAAGCATTTAAGTAAAGTCGAAAATAAGCAATATCAAGCTGTAGCCAAAGCCGAGCGCGTGTCGGTAGAGGAGGTGTATGATGCAATTCGTTCGATTCGGCAGTTAGAGCCAAGGCCAGCTAGAGATTTCGTTGATGAGCAACCTATTTTTGTTACACCTGATGTCTATGTCCGCTTAGTAGAGGGAGAGACCGTTGTTACTCTCAATGAAAACGGACTTCCTAAACTTAGGTTAAACAAAGACTATGAGGGAATGCTCGCTAATATGGGGTCGAAAAAAGGTGCTGAGGCTAGCTACCTAAAAGAAAACGTAAAGGCAGCTTCTTGGCTTATTAAGAGTATTCAGCAGCGACATCAGACGATTTTTAAAGTTACACAAAGTATATTCAAGTTTCAACGTGATTTTCTTGACATCGGAGTCTCAGCTCTCAAGCCACTCGTGCTTAGAGAGATTGCAGAAGAAGTTGGAATGCATGAGTCCACGATAAGTAGAGTTACGACCAATAAGTATGTCCACACAGCTCAGGGAGTATTTGAGTTGAAGTATTTCTTTAGCTCGAGCCTCAAAGGTGGTGAGGGTGAGGTTTCCTCAGAGTCTGTGAAGGACCTTATCAAAAATTTGGTGGGAACTGAAAATCCTAAAAAACCTCTAAGCGATCAGGCGATAGTTGATCTTTTGAAAGAAGAGGGTGTGAAAGTCGCCAGGCGTACAGTTGCTAAATATCGTGAAAGCATGGGTATTTTATCCTCCTCCAAAAGGAAGAAAGTCTTTTAGTAAATACTAAGAGTTTTCTTCTCATCGTTCAGTCTTTGAGCGCCTACAGTTTTTGAATTAGCCGTTTAGCATTTCCTCCTTTGGTATGGTATAATCCTTATTCTGTGGAATCACCCCTATTAGGAGCGTTTATGAGCCAAGCCGAGAAATCAAATCAATCTGATTCATTTTCTGAAAGCACCACTCCAGAAATCAACGTTTCTGTTACCTTCCGTCATACTGAGCCTACGGAAGCCTTGAAGAACTATGCCTCAGAAAAATTTGTTAATTGTCTGGAGAAATTTGTTGTATCTGACACAGATGTTCATGTGATCTTGTCTGTTGAAAAGCGTGACCATGTTGCCGAAGCTCGGGTTTCTTCCAAGAGGTTTGATCTTTCCGGTAAGGGAACAACTGAAGATCTCTACTCCGCTATTGATAAGGCAGTAGATATCGTAGCTACTCAAGTAAGAAAGCAAAAAGAGATCAGAGTAGAGCGAAGCCATAGTTAGCTTAGCCTTATTTCCTAGTAAGTCTCTTGCTCAATATTTTAGAGGTGCCACTTGCCTGCTCCTGATTTTCCAAAACAACCAGAGTTAGTATCTGTCGTGATGATTTGTGGGGTTGCTGGGGCTGGAAGGGGAACTGCTCTAAAGTCCTTGGTGGATATGGGTTACCATTGTGTCGATAACCTACCTACTGCTTTGTTGGATGAATATAGCAATTACGTAATTTCAGAGATTGGGAATGAAAGAAATCCTCAAGATAACAAGCAATTTGGAATTTTGCTAAGCCCCACATCCTCGGCTGAACTGGATCAGATAAAGAATTCTCTTGAAAGATTTAAGAAAGAGTCGATTTCCACCTTGCTCATTTACCTAGATGCCCAGAACTATGTATTGGAGAGAAGATTTAAAGAGACTCGGCGTCCTCATATTCTGCAACTAAGAGAGGACGGACCCGATTCTCTTGAGGCTGCCTTAGAGCTAGAGAGATATATTCTTTCTGAAGCTCGGGTTCTAGCTGATAGAGAGTTTGATACCTCGTTCTTCACTCCTCATGAACTTAGAAAAAGTATTGAGAACTACTTTTGCTTTGGGCAGGAGCTATCTGTTCAGTTACTTTCTTTTGGTTTTAAGTATGGCGCTCCTAGAAATGCGGATTTGATGGTTGATGTGAGATTCTTACCTAACCCACACTTTGTGCCAGGTCTTCGTCCCTCTACCGGGCTTGAAAAACCCGTTCAGGATTATGTGGGTTCGAATGGGGACGCAGCTAGATTTATGGAGTTGTATTCGGAACTTCTAAAGTTTTCTTTGCCACGTTATGAATCTGAGGGAAAACGTTACCTAACGTTGGGCATTGGTTGTACTGGTGGTAAGCATCGCTCTGTAACCTTGGCTGAAAAAATGGCTCCAATGATTGCTAGTATGGGTTATCAGGTGGAAGTGAGGCATCGGGATCTTCCTAAGAATGGATAGTGCAACTATCCGCCGAGCTCTTCTCTTCGTTTCTGAAAACTCCCTCTCACTCGTCGTCGCTTATGAGCCTCGACAAGAACTAGTTGAATAGCTACACTTTTAAGTATTCGCTTATTAAATTCGAATTGGCAGATGCTAGACACAATTAACAGAGTGGATTTTTACAATGGACAAGTTAGCCGTTGATATCGGCAATACCCATATAGTTTTAGGTCTTTTTCGGTCCGAGAAGTTAATTCATACTTGGCGAATTGTTAGTGATGCCAGCAAAACGGTTGATGAATACGGATTGACTATTCGTAGTTTGCTTTCATCCGATAAGGTAGAGCTTTCTGACTCAACAAGGGTAGTCATTTGTTGCGTTGTGCCGCCTCTGGCTAGAGTTTTTACAAAGCTATTTCAAAAGCACTTTTCCGTTGAGCCAAAACTGATTGAAAGTGCAAAGATAAAAGAAATTAAAATTTTGTGTGACAATCCATCAGAAGTTGGAGCGGATAGGGTTGTGAATGCTTACGCCGCTAGAGAAGCCTATGGCGCCCCGGGGATAGTTGTAGATTTTGGCACTGCCACAACTTTTGATGTTATTTCCAAAGAAGGCCATTACCAAGGAGGGGTCATTGCCCCTGGTCTTGTGGCTGCTTCAGAGGCATTAACTAATAAAGCCGCAATGCTGCCAAGTATCGAGATTAGAGATCCGGTTTCTGTTATCGGAAAGAATACCTTGGATTCTATGATGTCGGGGATCGTTTACGGCTATGCTTCTTTAGTTGATGGGATTGTAGAGCGAATAGTAGAAGAACTAGGGGCTGGAGCGGTTGAGATTACCTCGACTGGAGGCTTGGCTCGTATGATGAGTGTCTATAGTGAAAGAATTGAAAGAGTTGTTCCAGAGTTAACTTTGGAAGGCTTAAGAAAACTGTCTTAAGCCTGAATATGGGGGCTTCTCTTCGTTCCTTCAAATGCCCCCTTGGCTCTGAAGTTGAGCATTATTTACTTACTCTTCTATGTTTTGCTGTTGTTGTTTTGCGGTTCGACAACGTCCACCTTAAACAGCTACAGTTTTTTAGATTTTGTTGCTTAAGCGACGCTATTCTTTGGCTTTTCTATTTACCACTAAATCAATCAGAAAGTCGCATTGTTTGCTGGGTTTAAGAACGTAGAATTGACTAATACGAGCCTAGAAAGTAGATTCTGCCCCCTGGTTCAGGCCCCGAGCTGGCCTAATTTTTCGGCTCAGGGATTTTTTAATCTTTTTATAGGTCCTTCTCTTTGGTGATCCCTTACTGCCGCTGGGGTTTCAAGACAGGTCCTTTTACTCATTAGCTTAGGCAGATTCTTTACCCTGGAGTGGATTAATGGCTGAAGATAGATTTCTTTTTACCTCTGAAAGTGTTTCTGAAGGGCACCCTGATAAAGTGGCTGACCAAATTTCGGATGCTGTATTAGACGCTCACCTTAAGGGTGATCCAAATAGTCGTGTTGCCATTGAAACGATGATTAAGTCGTCAATGGTTGTGCTGGCTGGTGAAATTACTTCCAGCAGTGGAGTACACTACGAAAAAGAGGTTAGGGAAGTTCTTTCCAGTATTGGTTACGATTCCGAAGAAGTTGGATGTGATGGTGGGCGAGCAGTAGTCCTTCTGAATATTACAAAGCAATCTCCGGACATCGCTCAAGGTGTCAACGAGAATGAAGGCGCTCACGAAGAGCAAGGAGCAGGGGACCAAGGCTTAATGTTTGGTTACGCTTGTAATGAGACTCCTGAGCTAATGCCGATTCCTGTTGCTTTGAGTCATAGAATTGTTGAACGCCTAGCCCAACTTAGGCATGATAAGGTAGTTGACTATCTTCGACCTGACTCTAAGTCTCAGGTGACGGTTGAATATGTAGATGGAAAACCAGCTCGAGTGGATACAGTAGTTGTTTCTTCTCAGCACGGTCCACAAGTTAGCTCTGAAGATCTTGAAGAATTTATTAAGAAAGAAGTCATCTTAAAGGTTGTTCCTGATAACCTAATTGATAAAGACACTAAATTCTTAATCAACCCAACTGGACGATTTGTTACAGGGGGTCCGGATGCGGATGCAGGTTTGACCGGTCGTAAAATTATTGTGGACACATACGGTGGTTATGGTCGACATGGAGGAGGAGCTTTCTCAGGGAAAGACCCATCTAAGGTAGACCGTTCTGCTGCCTATGCTAGCCGATATGTGGCTAAGAATATTGTAGCGTCTGGTATTGCAGACAAATGCGAAATTCAAGTTGCCTATGCAATTGGAGTGGCGAAACCAGTGTCTGTAAGAGTGGATACTTTTGGAACAGGTAAAGTGGCTGATGAAGATATTGCTCGCAAGGCGGAGGAGATTTTCGATTTTTCTCCAAAGGGTATTATATCTCAACTTGAGCTAAAGCGTCCGATTTACCAAAAGACCGCTAGTTATGGGCATTTCGGTAGAGAACCAGGATCTGAAGGCTCTTTCAGTTGGGAAAGAACTGACTTGGCTGATGAGTTCAAAAAACTTAGTGCCTAGGTGAACTAGACATAAAGTTTAAAATTGAGCCCGGTTGCTTTGAGAGGAGCACCGGGTTTTTTATTTTTGGGCTCTTTGATTTAAAATTCGCCGATGTGAGAAGGGCCGCTAGGACGAGGTTTTTTAGGTTCCGGCTTCGGTTCAACTACTTCTATTACTTCTTCTTCAACTATTTCATAGTTAACAAGCTCATCCACTTTGGTTAGCTCAGCACGAGCATGGTCAAAGTAGGTAGTTCTTCCACACTTGTTTACTTTGAGCTTAGCAAGTGACCCTTCAGCGTAAATCAAATAGTCACCAGCGACCTGAAAATCAAAACCACATCCACCTTTCTCCGTGTATAGAACAATCTTACTAGGTGAAAACTCGTCGTAACCTTTCACTTTTCTTATAGGCTTGATTTCAACTTTACTGAAGCCAGGTTTTAAGGGGTCATCTTTCACACTTTGAACATTGCCCATGACAATCACAGTTGCCTTTTCGGCCGCTTCTGCCATTGAAGGTTTTTCCTTGGACGGGCACTGACAAGGTTCTTGGGCAGCAGCTACGTCCATAGCGAGGAAAATTGAGAGAAAGAGAAAAATAGATATTCGATTTTTAAAAGTATACATATTCTTTACAAAGAAAATTGAGTAGTGCTCCAGCGACCGCTTAGTAAATAATGCCACGGTTGGTTTGTCTCTGACAATAATCAAAACATAGTTAGTTGAAGGATCTCTTATGGTTAAGCCTCGATATTATTGTCCCGACCCTTGCAGGAATACCTTTTTTCGCCTAATCATCATTCAAGGCGAGGTTAAGTAGCCCACTAAAATAGACGAACTATTTAGGCTTATTATTCATCAAAAATTAGGTGAGTAGTATTAGTGTGGTATTTGGCGATAGACCGAGATAACCAATTTAGCGGATCAAAAAATGAGTGAGTCAGAACAGAGCGTACTACTTGAAAAAGATGGTGACGTAGCAATTCTAAAACTAGGCTCTCCGGACGAGAGAGTAGTTATTTTGTCTGAGAAAAGGATGGAGTCTCTTCAGGAAGCTTTGCTTACTGTTGGGAAGATGGCGCAGTCTGATGGCTTAAAAGGTCTGGTGATCAGCGGAGCTCATGACGGCCTATTCTGTGCCGGAGCTGATATTAATATTATCAGAAGTGTTGAAACTGTTGACGAGGGTCAACGCTTGGCTAAACAAGGGCAGGAAGTTTTTCAGATCCTAGAAGATCTTCCTTTGACCACAGTAGCTGCGATATCTGGAGCATGCGTTGGCGGTGGTTGTGAACTTGTGTTGGCCTGCGATTACAGAGTTCTGGTTGGAAATTCATCTACTAAAATAGGCTTACCAGAGGTGAAGCTTGGAATTCTTCCTGGTTTTGGTGGAACTCAAAGGCTTCCGCGGTTAGTTGGTGTTCAAGCGGCTATGGACATGATTTTAAAGGGAAGAGTCTCCCCAGCACCTATAGCGCTTAAAATTGGACTAGCTGATGAACTGGTCGATTCTCCGGACCAGCTTGTTTCTCGTTGCATTGATATCGCCTCAGGAAAAAGAAGACCTCCGGCGAAAAGTCTGGGTTTAGTTGATAAGGCAATCGCCAAGTTTTCCTTTGTTAGAAATTTTGTGAAATCTAAAATCGAAAAGCAGGTCTCTAAAACCACAGGAGGGCATTACCCTGCTCCCGCAAAAGCAATTGAAGCTGTGTTTAGAGGTTTGGATGATGGCCTTGAGGCTGGTTACCAGCGAGAAGCTAAGTTTCTCGGGGAATTGATAGTTACTCCTGAATGTAAATCGCTAGTCCATATTTACTTTTTGACCGAGGAATCGTCACGTTTAGGAAAGTCTGCCCAGGAGAGAGTCGAGGGCACATCTATTGGAGTGATTGGTGCTGGGACTATGGGAGCTGGGATCGCAGCATCTTTCTTGATGTCGGGCTATCCAGTTGTGTTAGTTGATACGGTTAAAGAAGCTCGCGATCGGGCTAGAGGTAGGATTGAAAAGATAGTTAGTAAGAAACGCTCGTTCTCTGAATCCAAAAAGAAAAAGTGCCTGGAGTCCCTTACTTTAACAGATGATCTTGCTAAGTTCTCTGGGACGGGACTGGTTGTTGAAGCTATCATCGAGGACCTGGAAATCAAGAAAAAGGTCCTTGGTAGTATAGAGAGAATAGTTGGTGATGATTGTGTTATCGCTTCTAATACCTCATCGTTGTCAGTTACTGAAATAGCGGTAGATTTGGAGCGGCCAGGAAATTTTATTGGAATGCATTTTTTTAACCCGGCCGAAAAAATGCAGTTGGTCGAACTGGTCTGTGGAGAGAAAACTTCTGACGAGTCGATAGCGATTGTTGCTGCTTTGACGGACAGCTTAGGTAAATACCCCGTGGTAGTTCAGGATGTACCTGGCTTTCTAGTTAATCGAACCTTAACACCTTACTTGGTTGAGGCAGCTTATCTTCTTTCCGAAGGGCATTCTGTAAAAGAAATTGATAAAGCAGCTACAAAGTTTGGTATGCCAATGGGACCTTTACGTTTACTTGATGAAATTGGTCTCGATGTCGCAGCGAAAGTGTCAGAGATAATAGAAGCAGGGTATGGAGTAAGAATGCAGGGGCCGAAGTTTGCTGAAGAACTAGTTGCCAAAGGCCTGTTCGGCAAGAAGTCCGGGAGAGGATTTTATATATATCCTGAAGGTAAAGGGAAGCCTGAGGTGAATGGAGAATTGTTCACCCTATTAGAAATCGAAAAGGCTGGGAAGAAGTGTGATAGCGACACTATAGCTCGGCGCCTAAGCTATAGTTTAGTGAATGAGGCTGTCAGATGTTTAGATGAAGGGGTCTCTGGAGTGCCAGGCAAAGGTGCCGCCGGACAAATAGACTTGGCTTCAGTAATGGGCACAGGTTTTGCTCCTTTTAGAGGTGGCATTATCAATTATGCTAATTCCGTTGGAGCTGAAAAGCTTAATAAAGATCTTGAGGAGTTCAGCCGGCTTTATGGTGAGCGATTTAGTCCAGCTAAGGGGATAAAAGAAAGAGCAAGCTCTGGAGGGAGCTTTAGTGTTTAGTAAGTGCTCAAACTTATTCTGAGTTGCTTGCTTTTTTTCCTAGGCCTGAAATTATCAATACAAACTCACCTTTTATGCTTTGGCGGTTCTTAAAGTCGTCGAAGATCGATAGTGCGCTATCTCTTATACATTCTTCGAACTTTTTGGTTAGTTCTCTAGCAATGAAAATGGTTCTTTCTGGTTCCTCTGTGGCTAGTACATCCAAAGTCTTTAGGATTCGGTAGGGGCTTTCATAGACGACAGTGGTCATATTGGAGTCTAAGGCGCGCTTCAGAAAAGAAGCTCTTCTACCAGACTTTACTGGAACAAATCCTAAAAATTGAAACTCATGTAGAGGTAGACCTGAGGCTGACAAGGCAGCGATTAGAGCAGAGACTCCCGGAATTGGCGAAACTATAAAGCCCTGCTCCAAAGCTTCGTTAACTACTCTATAACCTGGGTCACTGATACAGGGTGTACCCGCATCAGAGACTAGAGCAAGGTTCACACCACTTTCTAGAAGAGATAACGCTTCTTGAGTTCTGCCCTCTTCGTTGTGTTGATGGTAGCTTTTACACTTTGTCGAAAGATTGTGTCTTTCCGCAAGCTTTCTCCAGTGTCGGGTGTCTTCACATAGGATAAGGTCCACCTCCGCCAAGGTCTTCAGGGCCCGTTGGCTAATATCGCCCAAGTTGCCTATTGGGGTAGCGACCACATAAAGTATTCCCGTTCCTTTTGTCATCTCTTTAGCATACACTAAGGTGGAGTCTCTGGGAATTAGTCCAGGTTGGATCAAGTAACAGTAACAAAGAAGATCGTATGGAGCTTCGAAAGGAAACAGCGCAAGGTTTAGTAGATAGTTGGCGGCCGGGGTGCTCGGTAGAGGCTATAGAAGAGATCGCTCAAGATGCTTCAACCAGAAGGTATTTTCGTCTTGGCCTTGAAGATCCTGACCCAAGCTGCCCTGATTCAGTAATTGTGATGAAAATTGCGGATAGTGGTTCGCAGGAAATCGGTAGCTCAGCTTCCGATATCAGCAGTGATTTAGCCTATGTTAGATTGACCAAGTTTTTTAGGTCGAGGTCTGTTCATGTTCCCTTAATTTTTTTAGATGCTCGAGAGCAGGATTTTCTTTTAATTGAAGATCTTGGAGTCGATAGTTTAGGTGACATAGTAGATGTTAAGAGTTCTCATTTTAGCGAGGAGGAAAAGGACGAGGTTTTTAAGAAAGCGATTGATCAAATCATAGCCATCCAGAATTGTCAGGACGAAGCTAATTTTTTTGCTTTTCAGAGAGGGTTTAATCGAGATCTCTTCTTTAAAGAATGCTCAGAGTTTACTGAGTTTTTTCTCCCAACCCATCCTGAGTTAACTTCCTTGGATTTAGACCGAGTGAATATGATGATAGGGGAACTTTGTCAGGAACTTTCAGTGAGGCCTCGGGTGCTAGCCCATAGAGACTTTCATCCTTGGAATTTGCAACTGGACTCACAGGGCCAGGTTCGAGTCATTGATTTTCAGGACGCGCTTTTGGCTCCAGCCACATATGATCTCGCCAGCCTTTTAAATGATAGAGGAGTCGATCAGCTACTGGGGCAGCGGAGATGCCGACTTTTGATGCAGTATTATTTTTCTAGTGTTGGAGAAGGTAAAGAAAAGTTAAGGGAGTTTGATAGATGTCTGTTGCAACGCGATCTAAAAGTTGTTGGTAGATTTGAAAAACTAGCTGTTACTCGTGGTCTCAGCCGCTATCGAAAGTGGATTTCTCCAACCCTCTACCGTATTGGTCAAACAATGGAGAGAATCATCAAGGACAGTGCTTCTGAATCTTATTCTAGAGCCTTAGATAGGCTGACTAATTTATTGCCTGAAGTGGTAGAAGGAAGAAAAGATCCTTTTATCTTGAGAGAAGTTTAAATGAACGATGAGTTTTCATACCTACTGCCGGAAACTGATGTCTTTATACTGGCCGCTGGCTTTGGTAAGCGTTTGCGACCTTTGACAACTAACTGTCCTAAACCTCTTGTTCAAATTGCTGGAAAGTCTTTGATTGAATGGAATCTAGAATTGCTGGCCAGTGCAGGGTTCCAAAGATTCATAATTAACTCTCATTATCTGGCTGATAGAATGGAGGAGCACTTCAATCAAGAGAGATTTAAATCTTCAAATATCACTCTGGTGCATGAGCCTGAGATTCTTGGTACTGGCGGGGGAATTAAGAATATCAGAAGTCTAGTGAACTCTGAAAATTTTTTGACTTTCAACAGTGATATTGTAATCGATAGAACTTTCAATCCTGCAGATCTGCTCAAGCAGCACCTGAGCGACGCCAAAAAGCCAGTGGTTACAATGGTGCTTAGAGATTCTGCTGACGCGAAAAGTTTCGGTTTGCTTGGAGTTGATAAGCAAGGAGCTGTTGTTGAACTTTTAGGTGATAAGTTTAACCAGAAAGAGGTGGTTAGCAGGTTGATGTACACCGGAATTCAGGTTCTCTCCCAAAAGGTATTCGATTATATGCCCGCGACTAAAGTCTTTGGGATGACCGAAGAGGTCTATCCAGCTGTTCTGAACTCTGGGGAATTGATCGGCTCAGTGGTCTATGATGGCTACTGGAATGACGCTGGTACTCCAGAAAGATTGAAGGAAGGGGAGAACTTTCTTAATCAGGCGTTTTGATAGAATATCCCATTGCTTAAAGCTGAGAATTTTTGTTGACGTATAACTTTCAGCTCCTTAAACTAAACTGGTTCGAGGGGTTGTTGGCCTTAATATAGGGTTTTCCCCAACCCCATAGCTTTAATAGTTGCTGTACAGTTGGATTGCGCTTTAATTCGCAAGCCTCTGAACCTTGTACGTTGGGATTATGTCTATATATAGGCCTGGTAATGCTAGAAAGCGCTCCGCAGCCCTGCGCCAACGCCCTATCAAAACTAAAACAAACACAAAGAGAACGCCTCGATCATCAAATCGAAACCTAAACCAAACTCGATCTCCTCGTCCGCTCCCTAGAATGGTGAATCTACTTCCGGATCAACTCATAGAGAATCGTATGCTGCGGGGTGGCTTGGTAGTGCTCGTTTTTTCACTGATTCTTTCCTCTGTGCTTGGAGCTGGGAGTGGTGATCTTGCTGCTATTAGTTTGGAGAATTCTTCGCAGTTGAAGCCGCTTCTGAAGAATACCAAGCTGAAAAATGCTACTCTTAAAGAAGAAGTTCAACCAGCTATAGCCGCGGTCAAGAGGCTACCTCCGTTAGTTAATCCAAAAAGTAGTCAATTAAGACTTTCTAAGGAAGTTAAGAAAAATGTTGTTAGCCCTAATCAGAAATTCCTAAGAAAGAAATTACAAGATGAAAATTCGCTAATTCCAAAGTCGCTGGAAGAGACTCTAGTTGTTCAGCCTAAGAAGGGGGTTAAGAACTTGGCCATGGCAAGTTCTTCTTTGAAGACTAAAGAGATACCTCAACCACGGCCGATTGTTCCAGGCCTGAAAGAGCCAAACTCTAGAGAGTCGAACTTGAAAGAGACAGGGCCTAGCCATGATAAACAGACGAATTCTTCTGGGCTGATATCCAGTCTTTCCACTGGTGGACCCTTTGTTGACCAAAAGGGGTTTAAGCATGCTCTTACCGTGGATGCAGATTTACAAGGCATCGCTCAAGGTATTCTCGATAAATATAAGGTTCCTTGGGGGGCTATTGTTGCGCTGGAGCCGGACACCGGCAAGGTTTTGGCTATGGCTAGTCGGGGGGGCGATGACAATGAATACCCTATAGCTTTGCGTGCCGGTTTTCCTGCCGCTTCTCTTTTTAAATTGGTTACTGGGGCAGCTGCAATTGAAGAGTCCGGAATGACAGGCCAGTCCATGGTTAGCTATCGAGGGGGTAATTATTCTTTGAACAAAGGTAACTACCAGCCCGATCGTTCCCGCGATAAGAGATCAATGTCCTTAGGCGAAGCTATGGGGAAATCGGTTAATCCTGTTTTTGCTCGTATTGCGCTTGGAGAATTGAGTGCCGAGATTTTAAGAGACTATGCTTTTAAGTTTGGATTTTTTGATCCGGTTTCTTTTGATCTGCCAGTTGAGGCTAGTTCCTATGCCAGTATTAGGGATGATTTTCAGTTAGCGAGAACATCTGCTGGCTTTGGGGAAGTCGGAATTAGTCCCCTTCACGCTGCCGTTTTGTCAGCTTCTATCGGCAATGGTGGGGTAATGATGAGGCCCTATATAGTTGATCAGGTTGAGGATCCGTTTGGAAACTTAGTAAGAAAGGGTAGCCCTCAATCTCTCGGAAGAATAGTCTTAGATTCTACTGCCGAAGAGCTTACTGGTATGATGGAGAGAACCCTTACAACTGGAACAGGCAGAAAACAGTTTAGACGTTGGAAGGGAAGGGATTTTAAGATAGCTGGAAAGACTGGAACTCTCAGTGGTAAAAATCCAAAAGGGCGGTACCACT
>CALIEE010000100.1 GCA_938022485.1 uncultured bacterium
CAGATGATTGCTTTCCGCTCTGCTCCATTCTTTTCAAACCAATATCTATTCGACCCCGTTTGCAAAATTTTCGAGCCAGTCGAGTAATTTCAGAATCAAGCCCAGCGTAGCTAGATGGACTTTTGATATTTACATCCAAAAAACGATTGTTCACTGAGCGAATTCTAACACTAATAACAGAAGAGCCAGCCTCTCGCTCTGATTCACCAAATCCTGTCATACTTTTAATGGACACAGAAAAATTTCTCCCTTCAGTTAAAAAACTGGCGACTGGCAATAGCAGCCCTTAGCTTTTCAGAGGTCACCGCAACAGTTCCAACCTCTCCAACAACTACTCCCGCAGCGATATTGGCAAGACGGGCTGCAGAAAGTGCATCTTCTTCACAAGCAATGCCCAAAGCTAAAGTCGCACAAACAGTATCTCCTGCTCCCGATACATCAAATACCTTTTGAGCCACAGTATCAATTGCCCCAAGGCAACCTTGCTCTCGGTCCACTAGCACCATCCCTTTGGCACCTAGAGTAACTAGTACTTTTTGAACTTGAATATCTTCAATAATTTTTTGACCAGCCTCAATTGCAGATTCTCGATCTTCGATAACCATACCACTGATCTCTTCTGCTTCTTTTCTATTAGGAGTCATAATCCAAGCCCCTCGATAAAAGCTAGTTTGCTTAGGCTTGGGATCGATAACTGTTTTAAAATCTTTTTCTGAATTAGAGTTTTTTGAAAGCTCCTGGAAGGCTTCAAATAGTTGCTTGTTCCAAACCCCTTTGCCGTAATCACTGACAACAACAACGTCAGAATCTTCCCAAACCGATTTCAGATTAGTTATCAATTGGTTGTTAAAATCAGAACAGAAGGATTTGCGCTCTTCTCTATCTACTCGAACTACTTGCTGACCATGCGCAATCACCCTCGTCTTTGTAATAGTAGGTCTGCTATCTGAACGAACTAGGAGGGAGGTATCAACCCCTCTACTTTCTAACTTGGAAGTAAGTTTTTCCCCGGCTTGGTCATTTCCCACAAAACCGACTATTCTTGCCACCCCACCAAGCTCGGCCACATTAGCTGCAACATTTCCAGCCCCTCCTGCTCTATGGCTATCTTCAGTAACCTTTACCACCACAACCGGAGCTTCCGGGGAAATACGATCCACAGATCCCCAAGTATACTCATCCAGCATCAAGTCTCCGACAATGGATACTTTTTTTCCAGAAAAACGGTCGCAAATATCTAGTAATTGAGAGCTAGTCATCTTTAGGTCGGTTTCGGTTCATCTCCCATAGGAGGGCATACTTCATAAAAGTATAGACCCCCTCAGCGATGGCCACAACTATACCGGCAGTTCCCTCCTTATATCCCCTTTTCAAGAAGTAAAACTTAAATGACCTCAAAAAAGGGCGACAAAGAATGTCCTGAATTTTGGAACGCTTACCTATTCTAAAAGACTCTGCCGCAGAGACTTCGGCAAAATTCAAAAGCCTTTTAAATTGATCCGCCAAGTTAGCATAACTAAAATGGTGAAGCTCACCCTTAAGTCGTTCAACCCTACCAGCCGTAACTGGCTTTTCGTGAGGGTCTCGTCCACCCCACTTCACAGATTCTTTCAAGAAAAAACGAAGTCGATATTCTGGGTACCATCCGCCAGATCTCCACCATCTTCCCAAATGAAAAACAACTCGGTTCAACTCATATCCAACAACTGGATCACCGGAGACATTTCTATCACGACCTTCTAGGATTGATTGGATTTCCCCAGCAAGGGTCGAGTCTACACGCTCATCGGCATCTAAATTTAGCACCCATTTGCAACTGCATTGTTCCAATCCGAAAGCTTTTTGTGCTCGATAGCCTGGCCATTCTCTTTGAATAACCCTGGCTCCCATCTCTTCCGCAATTTTGACAGTATCGTCTTTAGAAAAAGAATCGATAACAATGACTTCATCACAAAATGACAAGCTAGAAAGGCAGTCTCGAATGTGATCCTCTTCATTAAAAGTAATCACAAAAGCTGTAACAGCATCGCGCTCTGGACTCTGCTCTACATCTGCCTTCATTGCTTCCGATGTCAATTTTCCTGGCAAAGACAAAAACTCTTAAAACCAGCTAGTCCGTGAAACGATACTTAAGTATCGTCCAAAGGGCCTCAACCCCATCGAGCCAACCGATCTTCTTACCTTCTTCATAGGTTCGCCCATCATAGGAAATAGGCACTTCAAATATTCTAATCTTCTGTTTCGCGACTTTAGCTGTGATTTCAGGCTCAAAGTTAAAACGTTCAGACTTAATAGTGATGTTTTCCAACACTTCTTTTCTAAACAGTTTATACCCTACTTCCATGTCAGTAAGGTTAAGGTTGGTAAGCATATTAGACAGGAAAGTTAACATTCTGTTCACTATGTAGTGCCAGAAAAACAAAACCCGATGAGGTCCTCCCAAAAATCTCGAGCCATAGACTACATCGGCACCTCGGTTAAGTGCGGGTTCTAATAAAACTGGATAGTCTGCAGGGTCGTATTCTAGGTCAGCATCCTGAACTAAAATTAAATCTCCATCAGCTTGCTCAATTCCTGTTCTTACTGCAGCACCTTTACCCCGATTATTCTC
>CALIEE010000101.1 GCA_938022485.1 uncultured bacterium
GGTCTATTTTCAGTAACGGCAGTAGTGTTAGCTGTGTTTTTACTTATTCCGGCTGTTATTGAGAATATAATTCTCTACTGGACTTGGGCTTTCGGGCTAAGGAATAAGTATCACATTGCTCACGGAGTAGTTTGGTTTCCGCCGGATGGAGGCTATCCGGGAATGTTGTTTAGTCGTCATCCAGACCTGCTTACTTTTGGCCTTATAGTTGGAGTTCTTGTCGGGTTCCTTCGACTTCTTTTTGTTAGAAAAACTTCTCTAGACCGCTTTGTGCTTTTAAGTATCATTGTTGTAATTTGCTGGGTTGCTCCGCTATCTGTTGCAGGAAAACAGTCACTTAGGTACATGCAGCCAGTGATCCCATTTTTGTATGTGATTGCTGGGTCAGGTTTTTACTTCTTTTTTAGATATTTGTTTAAGATCATTCCGCCAGCAGTTTACCTCTCTATTTTGATTTTTTCTGCAGCGATATCATGGAGTGTCTATGAGTTCGCCAACTGGGGGCCTGATCATCAGCTTTATTGCAGTCAGCTTTCTGGAGGTCTTAAAGAAGCTGTCAATCTGAAGCGTCCTATTCCTTTTTCAGGACATCGTGAACTTCTTGAGTTTCTAGACCAGGATGCGAGAGCTAATAATAGATCGGATAAGATATACGCAGCAGCTGATTTAGATAGTTTTAATTTCGCCTACAGAAGGTTTTATAAACCTGAGGATAGAAGGTTAAAGTTTGTTCACTCTATGCAACCTCGCCCAGGTTACTATTTTATGGTTGCCCATTATTTTTATCAGATGAAAGGTGGTAAGCCGGAGCTGTTGAAAAACCTAGAGCATGTATTTTCCCATGCTCCAATGGGAGTTCCTTTAACTTCGATTTATAAAGTGCCTTTGAGCGATTACTACTCTCCTCAGGAGATCGAGTTTCTAGACCTGCCGAGGAAAGTGGGCAAGCCTGAATATTTCAGTGAGGAGAGTAATTCCTTTGTAGGGCAGGAAGATGATTACAGTCATAGAGTTATACATTTGAGTCCTGATTTGGGAGAGAGAAAGGGTTTAGTTTTTTACGGAGAGAGTTTTCGTTTTCCTAAAGGGACATTTTTCTTGAAATTTAAAGTTAGAGTTTCACCCTCTCAAGAGCAAGAGCCGAGGTTTGCGCCAGAGGATATGGCATTTAAGGTAATGCTTGGTGATTGTGATCGGGCAGTTACTTTTGCTGAATTGGGTAAAGAGAATTTCCAGCAGATAGAGATGAATTGCTCATTTGAAGAGGGTGAAGGGGCAAGTTTAAAAACTTACTGGTTTGGAGAAGTTCCTTTGATGATTACTGACTTTTCAATAGTTCGGTCTAACTCTGATGTCTAGTGTTTCCAAAGTTGCGGTATTAGGTTGTGGTAGACTTGGCTCGAGCTTAGCTTCTTTGATTGATAAGTCGCATGGCATAGAACTCTCTGCCCTCTATGGACGGAAAGAAGCTGCTGTTAGGGAGGCTAGTTTAAAGACGGGAGTGGATAAAATATATTCCAATTTAAAAGAACTGCCCAGTTCGGATATTTATCTTGTTGCTATTGATGACGATGCTTTAGAGAGTTTTTCCAAGAATATATTTGAGGCAGGATTTGCTAAGGGCAAAGTCATAGCTCACCTTTCTGGGAGTGAAAGTTCTCAGGTTTTTTCCAAGCTACATAGTGATGGAACTTTTATTGCTAGCTGCCACCCTATGAAAAGTTTTACTGAAAAGTTAGTTAGCCTAGAAGAATTTGATGGAACTTCTTGTGTGTTGGAAGGGGACTCGGAAGCTTGTGATGTTCTAGATAAGTTATTTTCTAGGCTTGGGGCAAAGACTTTTCGAATTAGCTCTGAGAATAAGCTAAAATATCATTCTGCTGCTGTCTTTGCTTCTAATTATATAGTGACTCTGCTTGATATTGCGGGGGAGTTACTTAGTGAGATTGGCTTAGATAAAAGCTTTCAGGGCTTAGAGCAGCTTAGCCAACAAGTTTTGCAAAATGTCTTTTCTCAAGGAACTGAAAAGGCTTTGACTGGCCCCATAGAAAGAGGGGAGCTTGAAGTTGTTAGAAAAGAGCTAGATTGTCTTTCTGAGTACAAAGACATATCCCTTCTTTATGCCCTGCTGGCTGAAAGAACTTCCGAGATAGCTGAAAGAAAAGGCTCGATTTCTACTGAGAAGAAGTCGGAACTAAAAAGTCTTCTAGAAAAAGCGCAGGCTAGTAGCTAGCCTAGTTTTTCAAGCCTTGGTTCCTCCATCAAAGAAAACATCAGCTGAGCTGCTTTTTTCTCAAAATAGAAGTTAAAACCCTTAGTTTACTCAGAGTTTTAAGGTTCCGGACTATACTAGAATGAGCATTCGATTTTTTTAATTTATCTCTGATTTAAATCAACCGATAATATAGTTAGAGATAACTATTCCTGAATGCTTAATGAAGCTTAACTATCAAAACTTTATATCCACATCTCGAGTGCTAGATTTGTCTGGCTTGAGATGGAATCCGGAAATTGGAGATGAGATTGCTTCTCGCTCTGATTATCAAACAATTTCTATTTTAGTTGATCCTCAGGGTCTGACGCCAGGGGAGTTAAGAGAGACATACTTATGGTTACCTTCAGTTGAGCAGCTGGTTATGCAGTTCGAAGCCAGGCAGGCTTTTATCCAACATGTAGGTTTGAATGAGAAGTTACTCTATAAAGCCGTGATAGAGTCTGCTGGAAGAATGATAGAGTCAGAGGCCAGGTCTTTAAGAATGGTTTTTGGTAAGGCTCTTGAAAATCTTCTTCGTGGAATAGAAACTGGAGGCGTTCACTAACTTTTTTCTTTTTCCTCCTGCTGTTTGTAAAAAACTTTCTTAAAAACAAATCTCTTAAATAAATAAACTCCAGCAATAAATATCACTGCTAAGGTTACGTAGAAGTGTATCTGTGAAGTTAGTTTTTCAATTACTTCAGGTGATAGTATTTCGCCGAGCCAGTATCCTAAGCCAACCATGGCGCCAACTGAGATAAGTGCGGCAAAGGCGTCTGAAATAAGAAATTCTAAAAAAGGAACCCTTACAGCCCCAGCTGTAAGAAAAGTTGCACTGCGCAGAGGGAAAAGATGTCTTCCTAGGAAAATATAAAGAAACCTTCTTTTTCTAAGTCCCTCTCTGATGTTCTCTACTTTATCTTCGTTAATTCCTGGGAATAATTTACTGCGATTTGCCAATTCCAGTAAGCTAGGGCCGAAAAAATAGCCCATTAGATAAACCAGTTGATCCGCTATAACTACACCAAAGTAGCAAGTTAGAAAGATGCCTCGCAGAGACACTACTCCCTTTGATGCCGCTAAACCTGACAGTAATAGAGGAATGTCTTCTGGTATCGGAGCTCCGAAGCCTCCGAGAATAAGAGAGGCGAACACAGCTATATGGGCGTATAGCGAGTTCTCTCCAGACATCCACTGATTTAAATCTTCAAATGGCATATCCTAAAAATTTCTATATTGCACAGTCCGCTCTCAATTGAATTTGCCTTAAAAGCAAATTAATAACTGGGCTACTGGTATATACTGATACCACTTTTAATTCCGTCCTTCAGATATCCAAAAAAGGTTGAGTATATCCGCCAAGCTCTAGCATGGCCAGAGGACAGATACTGCGCCGGGTAATCGGTAAAACACGTAATTTAAATGAGGCGCAGTATTCAGCTATCGAGATAAATGGCCAGGTTAGTTTTGACCTTCTTACCCGTTGTTTAACAGGATGGTATGTAAACAACTATTGAAAAGAAAGGTAGATTATGGCTCGGGAGTGAATGGGCTGAGAAGTGATCATCTAAACAGAGCAGTTTAAAGATTTGAAATAGGAATAAAGGTCTATTTGCTACAATTCTACAGCTGATTTAGGGCCATTTCTACACCATCAAGAAGTTGCTGCCTAGTGAAGGGTTTCAGGATGTAATGTTCGGCACTACAGCTATAGCTTCGAACTAGATCCGAACTTTGAGACTGAGCAGTTAGGAGAATAACTGGTATGTGCTGGGTCTGCCGCGATAGCTTAAGTTTGGTCAGAACGTCTAGTCCGTTCATTCTCGGCATTTCGATATCTAGTACAAAGCAGCAGATATTGTCTAGGTAGCCACCTTCTTCCATATCTTCAAATACGGCAACGCCATCTTCAACTGAAACAACGTCATAGCCGTCGGCTTCTAAAATTGCCTTCACAAGCTCACGGATTACTGGATCGTCGTCGGCACTAACAATTGTTTTTTTCATATCTTCAGACATTTTTCTTAATTTTCTCCTAACTGCTAGCTTGCACAGCTTCGTCAAGAATTTCAACCAAAATCGACAAACAGGTCTGCATTTTTCTGCACGGTTCTACTTCAAGTCCTCCCATTTTGTCAGCGTATATTACCCCTAATGAGCCATTCTTGTAACCTATCGGTAGCGCCATATGGCAAGAAGAATCGCTAATTAGTGCTTGACCTTCGGTAGTTAAATTTCCGGACATAAAACACTTTATATCTACAGCATCTTCTATTTCGGGATCATTGAGTGAGCGGGCAATAGACTTAGGGTCAAAGTTTATTGTATTGCCAAGAGACATTCTTCCAATCAGGGCAGTCTTTGGCCCATTGATCAGCATTAGTATCACCCGGTCAAACCCTAAGCCAAAAGCGACAGCTTCCATCACTGAGGCTATTACACTAGATACAGGTTCTCTGGATTCTATTGCTTCTTTGATTTCATCTACATATTCCTTAAATTCTTCTGTGGCCACCTCTTGACCTGATTCATCATCTTGCTGCTCGCTGACTAAGTTCTGAGCGTCAGAGACAAAGTCCTTGAGATGAGCTGGTTCGGGTAGGTTTTGCAAATTCGCAAGATTTAAGTAGCGACTATATTCTTTTATGGCTTCAATGGTAGCTTTTCTAAGCTGCTGTTCCGATAAGCTTTGATTGTTTGATGAGATTTTGAAGATAGCCTCTTCGATATTTTTTGCAGAATCACTCTGAAGGATTTTTGATGCCAGCTGGTCAGCTTGAGGAAGAATTCTCGCCAAAGGGCTCGAGCTAAGTTTTTGATTTGGCTTGGCCTCAATCAATATAGCTTTATAGAAATCCGGAATTTTTAAGCTCTCAGCTATTGCCAAGTTTAGACTTGCTCTATCTAGGCCAAGAAGTTCTGACAGACTTTTTTCAACGGAGTAACCTCTATTCTCTGCTCTTTGTTTAGCTGCACCGTAAATTTGTGGAAAATAAAAAGATAGAAGAAGTTGACCAAGGCAATAAAGCGTTCCTGCAATGAATGCCTCTTCCGCGTCTTTTAGATTCTTTTTGCTTGAATTTTCGGCAATACTCCTCGCTAGTATTGAGGTCATAGTGGAGTGGGCGAGCTCTTTTTGAAAAAAATCTCCCTTTCTCTTACCCTGTGTAAGGCTCTGCACTCTAATTAACCCAGCGCAGAGATCTACTAGGTTTCTCATTCCTACTTGGATCACTGCCTGAGAGACTGTCAATATTTCTGTCGATGAATTGCAGTAAGCACTGTTCACCAGATGAACTATTCTTGCTCCTAGTGTAGGTTCAGCTAGGACCATTGAGGTAAGTTCTTCAACCGTGACATCGGGTTTTTGGGAAATCTCTCTGAGATCATTAACTATTGCTTCTCGAATTGGAAAATCTCCAGCTGCACAAAGAGCGTGTTTTAACGCCGGCAGTATTGGATTCGTTTGAGTAGATTTAACTGATCTAATTCCTGTTTTAGCTACCACCGAGACCTCCATCGGTTACCTTAAAGGTTCCACTGTGTAGAACACTTTGAGTAGTTGAGTCTCTGATGGCCTTGACGATTTCGTGAGGTCTAAAAGGTTTAGGTATGAAATCCGAAGCCCCGCTTTCAATTGCTCTTTCTCGATCAGAGTCGAAGACGCAGGCACTTACTACTATTAGGGGCATGTTCGCCAACGGAGGAGCTGTTTCTTTTCGAATATAATTGATGAGGTCCAGACCACTTTCTCCGGGAATAGCAAGGTCTACCAAAGCTGCATCAATAGCTTGAGATTTGGAAATATCTTTAGCTTCCTTCACACTAGTAGCGCAGAAAGCAGATGCACCTCCGCGGGTGACAATAGCTTCTAAAACCTGACATGTAGTTTCATTGTCATCTACTATAAGAATATTGAGCCCATCTAGTCTGTTTTCAACTTTACGAGGAGACTCCTCTTCAGGGCTGACCTGATTTACTGCGCTAGAAGTGTCTAGAGGGATTAACACCCAGAAAGTTGAACCCTTTCCTTCAATACTAGAAACCCCAATTTTACCGCCGTTTAGTTCAATTAATCTTTTTGTTAGGGATAGACCAATTCCAGTTCCAGTTTGGGTCTGACTATAACTATCCACACCTCTTTCGAATCTAGTAAATAACCTTCGTTGATGTTCTTCTGAAATACCGACCCCAGTATCTATGATAGATATTTTTACTTTATCTCCGACAATCTCAGCATCTACTTTAACTTTTCCACCTTGGGGAGTGTATTTAATGGCATTAGAAATCAGGTTAATGATCACCTGCCTAATATGTCTAGGGTCAACCCATGCTTTAACTCCCTTAAGAGCGCTTGCATCTTCAGGTAAGCCAGTTAGCTCTAAGTCTTTGCTGTTAGCATTCTGGAGCATTAGTTTGTAGTTTTGCTTTAAAAGAGAGACTATCTCAACAGCACTCGGTTCAGCGATGTCTTTACCGGCTTCAATTTTGGAGAGGTTTAGAACTTCATCAATTAAGTCCCTTAGGTGTTCACTAGATTTTGCAATTGAATTTAGCGCTTCCTTTTGTTTTTGATTGGTCTCTCCATAAACTCCATCACGTAGAACACTTGCATATCCGATGATTCCTGTTAGTGGAGTTCTAAGCTCGTGACTCATATTGGCAACGAATCTGCTTTTGGCCATATTGGCTTATTCTGACTCAGACATTTGCACGGCTAAGTCTGCAGTTCTTTTTTCAACTAACTCTTCTAGTTTTTCGGTGTAAGCAGAAACTCGCTCTTGAGATCTAGAGTTCTGAACTGCAACTGCTGCAGCTTGGGCAAATTCTTTGAGCATTAGAGTGTTTTGGCTATTGAACACGGTGTTTTGTTTAAAACCAACTAGAATAACGCCAACCGTTTGTCCCTTAGCTTGAAGGGGGTAAGAGTGAAAGCAGCCAATTTTATTTTTAACCAAAAAGTTCAAGCTATCGTCTTTGCGGCTAGAGAGATCGGGAACAGAATAAATACCTCCGATACGGATAGAATTGGCTAGTAGGGTGTTTGAAACAGGAATATCTGCTGGAAAACTATTTCTTGGACAGCCGTAACTTCCACTTATCTCTATTTTGTCTTGTTCTTCATTCAGCAGAAAAATTAATGAAGTGTCTGCTCCAAATCTAAATGCGATCTCTCTTGAGATTGTCTTCGAAATTCTACCTAGATCAGATCCAGATACAACCAATAGATTTAGATCTGAGAGGACTTCAAGTCTTTCTTTATGGGTTTGAATCTCGGTATTTAGTTTAAGTTTTTCGTAAGCGATGCCACAGGCCCATGCCAGTTCTCTCAGGCAGGCGATGATTTCTTGGCTTGGCTCTGTCGAATGCATTACTCCGAGCTTTCCAAGCTTGTCGTTTGAACAATTTACATCTACGTAAGTTAAACTATTTCCAATTAAGTATACTCCTGTAGCGTTTCTAGGCACCTTAGCTGGAGTTGAAGTGTCCTCTTGAAGTGGTATAATTTGCTTGCCTAAGTTCGCAACTCGTTCAAGATGAGTGCTTGATTGATTTTTTACTGAAGGTAGGAGAAGTGTTGCGGAGTGGACGCCGGGTAGTTTCAGAGAGTAGGTGACTATAGCAGCTAAACTTTTTCTGGGATCTGACTCAACCTGG
>CALIEE010000102.1 GCA_938022485.1 uncultured bacterium
AGATTGTAAAAATGATGAGCAGGGCTCGGCCATGGTAGAATTCGCCATAATTGCTCCTGTCCTAATTATTTTCATTTTTCTTGGCATTGATATGCTCTACCTCTGCTACCGTGCGGTGGCGTTGCAATATACTGTTAATACAGTGTTTAGAGAGACTGTGATTGGCCAGCCTGAAACTATTGTGGGGCCTTATAATCACGGTGGCGAGATGGTAGCGAGAATCGAAGACCTTTCAGCTTCTTTGGGTGTGCCCTTAGACGAGGGTGATGTTACTATCTGCACCGAATCAAGTCTCATCAATGGAAATTGCACCAACCCAGCACCTTTTACTGGTGAAGGGGGGGAGCTGATAGTGATAAATATCGATCACACCACCGACCTCTTATTTCTTGATTATAACCTTCGAGCAACCGCTATTGGTCGAAATGAGCCCTTTTCTCCATAGAAGTCTTTGCCAGGTTGTTAGTTTAGAGGCTAACTTACCTTCAGGCTAAAATTCGCGTTTCTACTTGTTAAATTAAAAAAAGGTTATCTTGGTGCGCAGAATCCTTAATCGAATTATTCTATTGTTCTTTATCTCCGCTCTAGTGGGGCCTTCTTTCTCGTTCGCTGAACAGACAGGTTCTTTTTACTCATTTAGGGAGAGACTGATTGGCGGAGAAAATATCTCCTTCGCCGATTTTGAAGGTAAGGTTGTTCTTATTGCGAATGTTGCTGTGAGATGCGGGACGAGCTCTCAGTTTAATGATTTGCAGAAGCTTTACTCCAATAAGCCCGAGGACTTGATTATCATCGGTGTGGCAAGTAATGATTTTACTGGGATGGAGCCGGAGAACCGAAAGTTCGGTGAGGTCTGCAAACAGACTTATGGTGTGGAATTTCCGGTTGTGGAACTTTCCCGTATTAAAGGTCAAGGCAAGGCTGAACTTTACGAGTTTTTAACTAAAACAGGTCCTAAAGAAACTCGTGGTGAAGTTGAGTTTAATTTCGAAAAGTTTTTAATAGGTCGTAAGGGCGAGGTCAGAACGCGCTTTGGCAGTTTTACTGGAGTGTTAAGCGGGACGGTGAGTAAGGAGCTAAGGAGTCTGCTTGATGAATAGACTGGTATTTGGATTGGGAGTGATAGTCTTGTTTTTAGCAACAGGATGTTCGCTGCTTAAAGCCAGTGCTTCCAAGGAACATGTCTTTGTTCCTGCCCCTGAATTGCTTACCGAAAATCGAAAGCGAGCCCCTTTTCATCGTTATTGGGTTTACGATGGGAAGAAATATTTTGATATTCGAAAAAATATTGGGCAGGTTGAAGTGGTAGAGGTTGATATTTCTAATGTAGAGCGTATTTACCGAACATCTAGAGGCTCAAAGGAGACTAAGGATCGGAGGATAGATGAGGCCAGAAATTTAGCTCGCTACCTAGAAGGTAAGATTAACCTGCTCCTAGAGGATAGAGAGTTTTCTCATTTAATCAGCAAAGCTGAAATGGAATCAAAGGCCAATCCTAAAGAGCCTCTTAAACTAAGACTTTCGTTAACCAGTGTGATCCCAACTAACCCTGGAGTTAATTTTGCCGGTTCAGTGGCTGGGTTCTTTGTGCCTGGTGGTGGGTTAATTAAATACTTTGGAGAAGGAAGCGTGGCTATGGAGGGCTTTGTTGAAGGGCCTTTTGGTCTCGACTCTGGCCAGAGAGATATTAGAACTTTAGAGCAGTACGCTGACCGGGAAGGGCAAAAGACATCAGCCTTTAGTTTAAAGGATTATCAACGTTACGCACACATACGCCAAGTCTTAGATGAGTGGGCCATGCAGATTGTAGAACTGCTTAACACTGACGCTCAGCATATGGTCGACGACTCGCTTCCAGTTACTCTCAATCCCTTCTAGCGTTCACTTTTAGCCAAGCCTAAGCGGTTGGGATGTATCTAAATATTCCAGTAAACGCACCAATTTCGTCTTTCTTAAAGCTCTAGCTGCATTTATTGCTGTCTTGAGTTCGATAATTTTCTATTATTCATCAATCCATGCATACTGCAGGAGTTGTTAACAACATTTATGAGGAATTTGCTATGAATAAAACAATTGCTTCTGCAACTATAACTGGGGGCGTTCTGGTTGCTCTTGTGTCTAATGCATTTGCTGAAGACTACAAGAGAGCTTCATTAGATGCTCCAACTGGAGTTCCATCTATTCAAGGTCAGGATCTCCTTCCACCAAACGCACAACCGGGTGAGTGCTATGCGAGAGTATATGTTCCACCTACATTTGAGACGTTTGAAACAAAGGTTCTAAAAACTGATGCTTCTCAAACTTTGGCTATTCAACCAGCTGAGTTCGAGAATGTTACTGAGGAAGTAGTCATTCAAGAAGCTTCTCATCGTCTAGAAGTTGTTCCTGCTGAATACGAGTGGGTAGAAGAGAGAATCGAAGTTGAGCCTGCTTACACTAAACTTAAAAAGGTTCCAGCAAGGTTTGAAACTCAGTCTGAAAAGATTGTTGACAAGCCAGCTAGAACAGTTTGGAAAAAAGGTAGAGGACCGCACGAGAAAGTAAACAACGCTACTGGCGAAATCATGTGTCTAGTTGAAGTTCCAGCTACATACAAAACTGTTACTAAGAAAGTAATGGTTGAAGGCCCTAGAGTTGATAAAGTTGAGATTCCTGCAAAGTACAAAACTGTAAAAAGAAAAGTGCTAAAGAATCCAGCAACTACTAGACGTGTTGAAATTCCAGCTAAAACCAAAACTGTAACTAGAAGAGCTCTTAGAAAGCCAGCTACTGAAGTTGCACAAAACCTACCTGCTGAGTATCAAACAGTAACTCAGACTCGTCAGGTTAGTGGTGGAAGCATGGAGTGGCAAGCTGTTCTTTGCGAAACTAACTCTAATAGGTCGCAAATCAAAAGACTTCAGCAAGCTCTTGCTGATGAAGGATACAACCCTGGTGGAATTGACGGAGCTTTCGGTCGTCAAACTGGTGAAGCTATTAAAGCTTTCCAAAGAGACCAAGGTCTTGCTACGGGTGGAATCACTCTAGAAACTCTTAGAAAACTAGGAGTAGGAGCTTAGTTCTCTTTCGAGGATTAGTTCTATTGAAAGCCGACCCTAGGGTCGG
>CALIEE010000103.1 GCA_938022485.1 uncultured bacterium
TAAGAATAATATTTTGGTCCTTACCTGAGGCTCTCATGTTAGAAAGCTTTTTCTCTTTTGTCGGATTCACAAACAGCTCAGTATCTTTAGCATGTTCTCCCACTATCATTCCCTGATAAACCTTATCTCCAGGTCTAACAAAAAGCTTTCCTCTTGGCTCAAGGTAAAAAAGTCCATAAGCAACAGCTTCCCCTGGTCTATCCGAAATAATACCTCCGGTTCTTCTTGAACTTATGTCGCCCATATAAGGCTCAAAGGATTCTAAGCTGGCATTGAGCAGTCCCGTTCCCCTAGTGTCAGTTAAGAACTCTCCTCGGTAGCCAACCAATCCTCTAGATGGAACCTTGAACTCTAGGCGAACCCTACCAGTTCCATTGTTGACAATGTTCGAGACAGTACCTTTTCTAGCAGCAAGCTTTTCAGTAATGACGCCGGTATACTCCTCATCAACGTCAATTACTACACTCTCAACCGGCTCAAGCTTCTGGCCATTCTCTTCTTTGAAGATAATCTGAGGACGGCCAATAGTGAACTCAAAGCCCTCGCGTCTCATTTGCTCCGCGAGAATTGCCATTTGGAACTCACCTCGACCTTTAACAGTGAAGGCTTCTCCGTTTTTCTCTAAAGACAAAGCAACGTTATTTCGAGTTTCTTTAAGTAGCCTCTCTTCAATTTTCCGAGCTTGAACAAACTCTCCCTCCATTCCCGCAAAAGGAGATGTATTGGTTCCAAAAAACATTGAAATCGTAGGTTCATCTATTTCGATACGAGGAAGTGGCTCTGTAATATCGACAGAAGCAATAGTATCACCAATGTCCACTTTTTCCGACCCAGCAATGATAGCAATATCCCCCGCTTCAACAACTTCAGCATCAGCCAAGCCAAGTCCACCATATTTCTGAACACCAGAAACTTTCACTTTAATCACTTCTTCGCCCGCTTTCAGGCAATTAACAGTTTCTTTAACTTTAACACGGCCATTTATAACTTTACCGATTGCAAGTCGGCCCAAATAATCGGAGTAACCTAAATTAGAGACTAAAATTTGAAGAGGAGCATCGGCATCGCCTGAAGGTGGAGGGATTTCTTCAAGAATAATCTCGAAAAGTGGTTTCAAATCATCGTTGAATTCCTCAAGAGTCTTTTGAGCAATGCCATCTTTTCCAATCGCATAAAGAACTGGGAACTCAATTTGCTGATCGTTTGCACCTAAGTCGATAAACAAATCGTAGACTTCATCAAGCACCTCGGAAGGCCTTGCATCCTTTCGATCAATTTTATTAAGAAGCACAATTATTTTAAGCCCTGCCTTAAGAGCCTTTTCAAGTACAAAGCGGGTCTGTGGTAAAGGACCTTCTGAGGCGTCTACCAAGAGGACCACCCCATCAACCATCATCAAACCACGCTCAACCTCACCGCCAAAATCAGCATGGCCCGGGGTATCAATGATATTAACTTTCACGCCATCAACATCTACTGAACAGTTTTTGGCAGAAATGGTAATCCCTCTTTCTCGCTCCAACTCACCGCTATCCATTACCCGGTCCTGGTCACCCTCTCCGCGTCCAAAAGTTCCGCTTTGTTTTAGCATTTGGTCAACCAAAGTAGTTTTCCCGTGGTCAACATGGGCAATGATTGCGATGTTTCTGATTTGAGAGTTAGTATTCACTGGAATCTATAAGTTGTAAGGTTAGAAAAAGGTGGCAGTTATGAGGCTTTCAGCTTGAAAAATCAACCGACTTGCTTAAGCCGAGAGTAAGCCTTGGAAATATTCACCATTCGCTCGTGAGCTTTGGATTTGGAGTTAATGCAAGTGAACTTATCAGGATGATTTTCGATGGCCAGTCGTTTAAAAGCTCTCTTAATCTCCGATTGAGAAGCCGGAGCCTGAAGCCCCAGAACCGAGTATGGGTCACCTGGTAAGGTCACCCTAATCTTTGTGGCCCTCTGACCGCTCTCTTCGTTAGGTTCACTGCGGCTACTATCACTATAGTAATTACCAGCTTTACTGCTCCAATCTGAGGCATCCGCGAAGTAATAACCTCTATTTACAGCCCGCCAGTGATAGTAGGCTATGGCTAACACAGCCAAATCATCAATCCATCCAAAGACCAAGCTACTGTCTGGCACCAAGTCCACTGGAGAAAGGAAATAAAGCAGCGAGAACACTGCTAGTAATGAATGGGACCATGGATTGTACATGTCAAAACAAGTACCATGAGGCTAGGGTTCCTGCAGCAAAAATATCATTAACAGAAGTCCTAACGGGAGCTTCCAAGCCTAGGTGAGAAACAAGGAAGAAAATGGTCGGGGCGAGAGGATTTGAACCTCCGACCACCGGTTCCCAAAACCGGTGCGCTACCAGGCTGCGCTACACCCCGAAAGGGCGATAAATCTCGCCCTAACCGAGGGGCAAACTAACCGCGCTCTTCAATAAAAGCAATAGAAAGATTTCTGACACTAATTTTATCGGCTTTGGTCAACTATTTGGGAGAATAGCGCGCGGGCGGCTCTGGCTCTGAAACCTACCTGCAAGGTCTCAGCAAAATCTATCTCGGCAAGGGTTCGATTTAAGCTATCTATAAACACTATTGGATCATAGCCAAAGCCCCCGCTACCTTTCGGTTCTTTGAGAATAGTTCCCTTTAAAATTCCCTCCGAACTTAAAGAGTCACGTCTCACTGAATCCGGGTAAACACAAACCAGTGAACATCTAAACTGCGCTCGACGATCGGCTTTCTCTTCTGTCAGACCATTTTCTTTCATCTTCTTCAACAAAAGTTGGCAACGCTCTAGGTCACCGACACCTGGACCGGCCCATCTAGCAGAGCGAACTCCTGGGAAACCATCCAAAGCCAAAACTTCCAATCCTGAGTCATCAGCAACAGTGGCAAGTCCTGACCAACTACACCAAGCCTCTGCCTTCTCCAAAGCATTTTCCGTAAAAGTACTGTAATTCTCTTCAACCTCTGGCCAAGGCTTTCTATCAGCAAACTCAGGAGATTTAGGGCTTAGGTAGGAAAGTCCGAACTCATCAGCAACAGATGCTAATTCTCTCAATTTTCCGTTATTACTAGTAGCAAAAAAAATCTTCTCTGACATTTTACAATTCAAGCGCCTGGCTTTGAGCCTGAAAAAGCTCCAGAATACCCTTTTTACCTAGCTGAAAAAGCTCTGGAAATTCACTTATACCTACCGCTCTTTTTTCACCTGTACCTTGAACTTCAACCAAAGCATCTGAACCACAAAAAACTAGGTTCAAGTCAAAGTCTGTTGACGAATCCTCTTCATAACAAAGGTCAAGCAAAAGCTTGCCATCTTTTCCCCCAAGAGAGACAGCAGCAACCTGATTCATATTTGGGCGAGACTTTAATCGTCCTTGCTGAACACACCAATCAATAGCAGACACTAGGGCAACCCAAGCACCAGTGATTGAAGCACATCTAGTACCTCCATCAGCCGCCAAGACATCACAGTCAACTCTGAATGAAAGTCCGGGGATATCTGACAAGCTAACTGCCTGACGGAGAGAGCGTCCGATCAACCTTTGAATCTCTACCGTTCGACCCGACTGCTTTCCACCAGAAGCTTCTCTTCTCATTCTGCTGTGAGTCGATCTAGGAAGCATTCCATACTCTGCAGTAATCCATCCCTGAGAAGCATTCTCCATCCAGCGCGGAACATCATCTTCAACAGAAACAGTGGCAAGAACAACTGTATTCCCACATCGAATCTCAGCAGATCCTTCAGCGTAAGGGTTCACCCCTGTTTTAATTGAAACACTCCTAAGCTGGTCCTGTTCTCTTCCATCGACTCTTGCCATTACCTTTCCCCTTCTTGGATTTTTAAATTGTGGAAAACTCAACAATAAAAGTCTTAAGATTTCCCAGAGTTGTCAACACCTGTAGCATTAAGAGCTCATCACCAAAATTTAGTTTTTAGAAAAATAGATTTGTAATAGCAAAACGCCTATAGTTGAGCGAAAAAATTCGTAATTACTATCATTTTCATAAACCAGTCTAATGAAGATAAGAAAAATTTTTTTGCCTCTCTTAGTTCTACTTTTAGTTCTCCCGCTAACTTCTGCTAATGCGGAGGTTTATTCTTGGGAAGATAGTGATGGTAGAGTTCATTACGGAACCAAGCCTCCAAAGGGCTCGATAAGGAAGAAAGCTCTCGCTCCTAAAACCTACTCCACATACTCTTCCAAAAAGCTTTTGAAAGGTTACGGGATCGACCCCGACGCTCCGGCTAAAATCCGAACCCCAGAGCAAGAAAACTCCCTTGTCACTAGTGACGAAGTTAACCTTGAAATTCCAAAACCAACTGAGGAAGCCCAAAACGAAATAGAAAATATCAAAATAGAGAATTCGTCGTCAGAGCAACCGAAGCAAAGTGCCTCCAATTTAGAGACTGAGCAAACCGATCAAAGAAGTAGATTGAAACCTACTGTCGAAAATCCGAGCGAAACACCAAAGCCTAATCCGATTTTCCTACAAAAACCCGAGGCTAAACTACATAACAATACATCTCAAAAGCTACTCCTAGAAGATCAAGATGTGCAACTCGACCAAAAAGGAGCCTTGGTCTCAGGGTCCTTTATGATTTTTAATGATTCAGACCAAGCAGTGGATGGTATTAACGTAACACTAAGTACCGGGACTAGAAGTTACCGAACAGAAGGTCCTTCATCAGTGCCCAGTCAAACTATCGGGCTGTTTGAGTTGAGTAGGAATGACCTACCGATTGCCTCTTCTCAGTTAAGTAGATTGACCATCAAGGTTTCAACAAAGAACTAGTGTTGTCCAAAAGGACTAGTTCTTCATTTGGTTGGTCTGTTAAACGTCCGCCCCTAGCTAAAATTCTTAACTTCGAGTTTTCTTCACTAAAAATCTTCTGATAGTCTAGGAACCTTATCAAATAGTATCCTGGCGCATCCGGAATGCGATCTGGTTCAGCCAGTTGCACCGGCTTAGCCAAGTAAAAAAAGAGACTCTCATAAGACTCAACCAAAGGCCCTTTCATAAAATACAAGCTACCCTCTCCTTGCTTCTGCTCAATAATTTCGGACGCAAAACCCTTGTAGCTATGAGTGTAGGATTTGGCAGTCATCACCAAGGGTAAAATAAAAACCAGAACAACCCAAAGTGGTATCACAATTGAAAAAATTCTGAGCTTTGGTAACAGCTGAAAAAAGCTGCTTAGTAATAGAAGGCTAGTTGAAAAAAACAAAGCAAATTTAAAAAACAAACCATTTTCAAAACAAGCCTGCTCGAGTGCGTTAAAGAAAAGGGCTGTCTCACCTAGCAAAGGCAAGTGAGCTCCACTAATTGAAATTAATAAAAAAATAAAAATTAGGCACCAAAGTGTATAGGCTAACTGAGAAGATGGCTTAGCGAGCTTCTCAGTTTTAAATTCTGTGAGGTACGTAGGTAAAAAGACCGAGGTTAACACAACGACCGGAGGCAGTAGTGTAAGCAAGTAGCCCCTTCTTTTTCCGGAGGCCAAAC
>CALIEE010000104.1 GCA_938022485.1 uncultured bacterium
GAGGAGAATTTAATAGAGCATCTATTAAAATGTCTAAAAGCTCAGATTTTGAAAAAATAGCTTCAATGAGAAGGATTGCTCTACCCTCACAAAAAGGGATGAAAGGGATAATAAGGCTGAAAAAATTAAAATGAATTAGAAGCTAGATCAATAGATGTCAGACAGCTCAAGCTGATGATTACCGTCAACAATAACTTCCTCAAGAAGTAACAAATCTACAAAAAACTTCGCTGCCCAGTTTAACAACTGATACTCGCCATAGGCTCCGGACACTGGATAAGAACCTGGCACCCCTCCTTCGAGTTTAGTGTCACCTGACATAGTGACCTGTTTGCTAGAAACATAGGAGATCGCTTTGCTCATGGCGTCGAGATGCTTTGGACTACCATAGTAGCTAGCTAGTTTACCCCAAACTGTACCCATTTGTGCAGTTCCAGTTAAACAACTCCACTCCACTGTTGGGTTCCAATCTTGATCCAGTCTGCCCGCTAGAAATCCATCTGGCTGCAGGTTTTCTAGCACTCCATCAGCCATGGCTCTGGCAGCAGCGATCAAGTCTTCTCTTTCTTCTAACAAACCAATTTCAAGAATGCCTCGAGCTGCATAAGCTATTGTATGAATCAGCGGACTCTCAGGCTCGTCAAGACAACAGTTAGGCAACCAACCATTTTGCCTAGCAGTAGAAACTATGAGCTCTGCATTCCTTAGTGCAGCAGATATGTATTTCTGCTCGCCAGTAAGTTTACCGAGGAGACATAGTGCCCAAGCGGAGCGCACATTATAAGCTCGGTAATTTCGACCACCACCACTGGCACAAGGAGATATGTTCTGAGTCCAGTTTGAATCATCATCAAGTGAAGCGAGAAGAAAGTCTCCGGCACGAATAGCACTATTAAGATAAGTCTGATTGCCACTTAGTTCATAGGCCTTAATCCAACCAAACAAAACCTGACCAGTGTTGAAAATGGCTGGTTTTGAAGTAGCTGGATCTAAGTCTAGCCCCGCGCACACGGCTCCAGAACTCATTTGAACTGAACTTTCCCATTCAGCCATTGTCAGGGCTCTTTCTTTCAATTCTGGTTTATCCAGAACTCTGGCAGCGTTGATGAAGGTAGGAATAATATAGCCCGTGGTCTCAGCGTAAGAGGGTGCCCAACCAGTAAAGTTAAAATAAGGTATTTTTGCTAAATGATAACTGCGAGAAACTCCACCATCAGGAGTAGAGTCCTGAGCGACACAAAGCCAGTCCAAGGCTTTTTTCATGTGAACCTGAGTAGGAAGTTCCGTGTAGCGTCCCGACCATTTTGAAACGGCCCTACTGTCCTTACTATAAGGAGAAAGTATAGAGTTAGCTTTCTTGGTGAGAATTTTTACTACATTGACCACATCAAAATCTCTAAGAAGCCATCTTCAAAACAGAGTCATACTGTTTTTTGGTAACGGGTTGAACACTTAATCTGCTACCCTTTTTAAGTAGAACCATCTCTTCTAAACTTTTATTTTCTCTCATTTCAGCAAGTGTAACGATCTCTTTGAAAGCTTTTTTAAACTTCAGATCTGGACAAAACCATCTAGGATTTTCCTTAGTGGCTTTTGGATCGAAATACTTGTTTCGCTTATCAAACTGAGTTGGGTCCGGATAAGCTTCTTTATAGACAGTGGCGATTCCTGCTACGCCAATGGGATCTTCATTAGAGTGGTAATACAAAACAGTGTCCCCTTTCTTCATCTCTTTAAGAAAGTTTCTAGCCTGGTAATTTCTTACACCGTCCCACAGCGTAACTTTATCTCTTTTCAAGTCTTGTATCGAAAAAACGTATGGTTCACTTTTCACCAACCAGTAATTCACTCTTTAATCCCCTCCTGAATCTGTTTAATTTTCGGGAGCGTATAACTGACATGAAAGATAGGAAATGTCAAGCTTTTGACAAATGCTCGAACGCTAACCTTTTGATATTATTATAGGTATTCTGTTTTCCTCTAAATTAACAGAAATCAAAAGTGCCCTACCTGCCCTCTGGAACTTTCAACACTATTATTGTAGCCTACCCCGCTTCGAAGCGACGCTCCCGCCAGGATAGATAATTGGGGCACTCAGGTTGTTGGGTGCAGAGGGCGGTCACACCCAAAAGTCTAATATTAATTGTTCGGTAAGAATTATGGATTTAAAGAAACAGGCACTAGCTTATCATCAGTTTCCAACACCTGGAAAAGTTGCAATACGCTCAACCAAGCCTTGCGAAACATCAATGGACCTATCACTGGCTTACAGCCCAGGAGTAGCAGAGCCATGTCTAGAGATCGCCGATAAGCCCGAGGACGTTTACAATTACACCTCCAAGGGAAATCTAGTTGCTGTTATTTCAAACGGAACTGCCGTTTTGGGACTTGGAAATATTGGACCTGCTGCCTCCAAACCAGTGATGGAAGGAAAGGGAGTTCTCTTTAAAGCTTTCGCTGATATCGACGTTTTCGACCTAGAGGTCGACTGCACAGACATAGACAAGTTCTGTGAAACAGTGAAGGTATTGGAACCTACTTTTGGAGGCGTAAATCTCGAAGATATTAAAGCTCCCGAGTGTTTCCATATCGAAGAAAGACTTATCGAAGAGATGGACATTCCTGTTTTTCATGATGACCAGCACGGAACAGCGATAATTGCCGCAGCTGCTCTGAAAAATGCTCTGGAAATCGTTGGAAAAGATATGTCTGAAATTCGCCTAGTAGTTAGTGGAGCTGGCGCTTCGGCTATAGCCTCCTGCAGGCTAATTGGCCTAATGG
>CALIEE010000105.1 GCA_938022485.1 uncultured bacterium
GCAAAAACCTAAAAGTAAAAGTATTGAAAAGAAGTTCAACAAAGGTTCGGCTAAAGAGCTACGAGAGCTCAAGAAAGAGTTTTCCAAACTAGAGAAAAAAATTGAGAAGACCGAGAAATTGATTTCGGAGAACACCGAAAAATTGATTGAGATTACAAAAGATGGCTATGGTAAGGAAGCAGAAGAGTTATCCGGGCAGTTAAAAAACTCTAAGTCTGAGCTCGAAGGGCTTTATCGTAATCTCGAGCAAACTATGGAAAAAATTGACTCGCTAGGTGATTAGTTCCCCTGCCTTTAGTAAAATCTAAAAAAATACCTACTAATACACTCAATAATAGCACCCTTTTAATGCTTTCTATCACAATGTTTCTAAGGGTGTGAAATTCAGAGGCCTCGCTGAGACTTTCTCGGTTTAAGGTCCATGACTTAAGGTTTTTTTATGTTCAGGTTATGCCAACTGGTTTTTTGGCTTTTGCTGCCTGTGGGAGCAAATGCGACTTGTCTCTGTTCGGCTAGTGGAGCCACTGAGGATCAGGCTTTGAATAACTATTATTCTAATTGTCAGACGAATCACAAAGAATGTTTAAGCTTAGAGGATGGCTTTGTCTGTTCTAATCTGACCCAAAGTGAGCAGTCCACTCAGCAAGGCGCAAGCCGCTGTGGAGTAACTGTTCAGCAGCAATTTAGTGGGGCTTTGATTGAAAATTCGATAGGTTCATCAGTGACCAGCCCTTTCAGGGGCAATTCCGAGGAGTCAACAATTAGAGCTCGGGAGGGCGATGAGAGTGTCTTTAGTGGGGCTGATAGCTCGTTAACAAGAGCTAGAGAGAGGATTACCACGAGTCTAGGAGTAAATTCTACTAAGGATGACCTGGAAAGCATTTCTGAGCGGGGAGTCGGGAAATCTCGAGAGAATCCCAGTGGGATTAGTTTTTCAGGTAGGCTCTCACGGGGCCAATTTTCAGCTTGTTGTTTTAACCTTGACCTTCAAGGCCCTAAGATCCGAAGGATTTGCTTGGTTTTGAAGGGAGAATATAACCTGACCCAGCCGGGTATGGTTTGCAGACCGTTGTAATTATGGCTAGAGCCAAAGCTAAAACTACATATGCATAGTGCAGTATTCTTTACAGGGGTATAGACCCGAATTTAAGGCCATGATAGCTAGTCAGCAGGAATCATGGGTAAAGTATTACCCGGCCTAAAGTAGTTTTTTTAGTGTATTGTTTTTGAGCTTGGGCCAGCTTGAAATTGCGGCAGAAAATGCCGTTAAGGAGTAGGAGTGTTTCGATGTCAAACTCAGTGTCAAAAGTAGTAAAAATTTGTTTCTTAGTTGTTCTTTTGAATTTAACCTTTAGCAGCTCTGCCTCAGCTTATGCGATTGATAGTCAGACGCGGTATGCTTTGGAAGGGTTGTTTGGTGGGTTCCTTAGGCCTGAAAGTGGTGAAGGGGATGTTTTTCGAGTGCGTTTCGAGGACATAGCCTTTGACGGTGTTCTTGATGAGGCTACGGCCACTTTTCAAATTGAAGGAGATTTGGACGGGGAAATTACTAACCAGTCTGATGGAAGCGTTTTTGAAGCTACTATGAGTTTCTCGGTGCTTTACTCTGATCTTGATATTGGCGTTGATTCGGTTACGGGAGTTGCTTTTGATGCAATAGGTCGATCTGGTTCAGTGGCTGGATTAGGAGCCGGAACGTTTGAAGTTACTTCTAGTCTAGTTGATTTCAGTGTAGCTGGTGAGTCTAAATCAGCTAGTATTACCGATCGAAATAGTGAACGAGTTCAAGACCTCTACTCAGAGTTGGTAGGGTCAGGTTTCTTTGACTTGATTCTTGGAAACTTGGCTTTCATTGATGGAGAGGATGTTTTTAAAAGTTGGGTTCGAAGCACAGAAGCTCCTGTTATAAATGGCCAAAACTACAATTTTTACGGTGATTTTCACACTTCCGTTGCATCTACTGCAGCTGGAGCTGTGCCTGAGCCGGCTACTGTGGTGTTACTTGGTCTTGCTTGTCTTGGACTAGCTGCTAGATCAAGAAGAGCAGCTGCTTAAGCTAGACTCAAGCGAAAATATCTCCTATTTTTGTAGGAGTTTTAAAACCTCGCTTTGCGGGGTTTTTTTTAATGTTCGTGGATCCGTCAGCTTATGTCTGTTGGGGCAATTGAGCTGAGCAGCCATAACAATTTTAGGTAGATAAGCTTTAGTGTGTAGGTATTTTTATTTATTGCGGATTGCTGCTCTGATTTGCACGATCATTGCCCCTCAACAATCTGAGGCTCGTCCGATTTCCTTTCCAGGTGGAGTGACGCCGATGTTACGACACAACTGGGAGATGAATCGTTTGCATTTACATTACACTCCCCACCGGTTGCATTCATTGGGAGTGGCTGTTGAGGAGATTCGTGCCCGTGATCAGACTAATCTTTTTTTCCAATGGAATCGCCTGCTACTTCGAAGGAACAGAGAAAGGTCTCAACTTAATATATACAGTATGCTTGAGTCCGGAGTGACTAGAGTTAAAGATGAGGTCGAGCCTGCCCTAGGACTTACCTTTGCTGGAGACTGGGAAACCAGGCGATATCTTGCAGCTTACTCGGTTGGCTTTGAGCATGCTGCTGAGTTTGATAACGGATCCTTTCATCAAACTGCTAGGTTAGGTTTTGCACCTTATTTGGGCAACTATGGTTCGCTCCACAGCTGGTTAATGATACAATTGGAGCATCACCCTGAGGAGGAAGAGTCTACCCGTGTTGGGCCCGTGCTACGTTTTTTTAAGAGTGAATATTTGATTGAGTTAGGCGTCGATAATCAGAAGGATCTAAATTTTAACCTGGTAGTCAGATATTGAGGGACAAATGAAGAAAATATTATATTTGCTGGTTATTCTTGTTTCTTTGCCTGTTGCCGCGGAGTCCGCCAAGGTTAAGGTTACAGGCATGGTATGTGACTTTTGTGCGCGAGGAGTGGAGAAGAGTTTTAAGGGCAGGGACGATATTGAAAAGATTAATGTCAGTTTAGAGGACTCGCTAGTTGAGATACAGTTGAAAGAAAAATCTATTCTTTCGGATGAAGAAATTAGGAAAGTTATAACTGATAACGGTCTTTCTGTTATTTCCATTGAGAGGGTTTCGGGCAAGTCTTCAGAGAAATCCCCTGCTAAAGCTAAAAGTCAGTAGTGAAGAGTTCTGGTCGGCGCATAGTTAGTTTTCTGACTTTGTTTAGCTCCATAGGTACTCTAGTTTGTTGTGCTCTCCCTGCTCTGTTTGTTTCGCTCGGGGCAGGAGCAGTATTCGCTGGATTAGTATCGAATTTTCCTCAACTTATTTGGTTATCTCGCTACAAGATAGAAATTTTCTTTTTTGCAGCGGTGATGCTTATTGCTTCAGGTTTGCTACGCTATCTGAATAGATCCAATCAATGTCCAGTGGAGAAGGATCTGGCAAAAGCATGTCTTGATGCCAAAAATGCAAGTGATTGGATATTTCCTCTGTCTTTGGTTTGCTTTGTTGTGGGGGGATTCTTTGCTTTTGTTGCTCCCCATTTGATTTAACAGCTTTGTCTAGGAGTGAACTCCACAATTGGCTTTGTTGCAAAGAGAAAAATTGTAGAAATGCCCAATTGCGATAATCACCCCACCTATGACAGTCATGATTTTCTCACCGGCTTCGCCCAAAAGGTCATGGCCAAAAAGAAAGCCTCCGATAAGAAAAGAAATACCTAGACCACAAAGTAGGTAAATATTTTTGCTTTTGTGTTTTCGGCAGCCCAGAATTAAAGCCGCCAAACTAGTTGGAATAATCGCTAGAAGGAGCCAGCCGTGAAGAGCTTCTCCTTTAAAAATGTTCGCCAGAGATAAAGGAAAAGCTACAATTATAAACGGGAGTAGCAAGCAATGAATCAGGCATAAAACTGATAGGGCTATTGCAGCTCTGTCTAAAACAGTTTGTTTGAACATTTTGATTTCGCCTATCAGCCGATAAAATTACCTTCTGGCTCCTCTAATTTAGGGGGACCGGAAGGACTTTTACGCCACCTGCAAATTTTTTGCAATTAGCTCAGCCCTAGGCCTTTATTTTATATTTAAGTGGAAATCTGAGAAGCAAACTGTCTAGTTTGAGATAGTTTTGGCTTGCTCAGCAAGGGATGAAATTGGGCATAAAAAAGCCGGTTGGTAATAACAACCGGCTTTTTAGTATTTTGTCCTAGACTGGTGTTTTGTTGCCCAGCCTAATGGAAACCTACTCAGCTACTGGTTCGCCTTGCGACGTCTCATCAAGGCAATCGCACCTAGTGAAAGAAGAGTAAGAGTAGCTGGCTCTGGAACCTCTGATCCTGGAACCATAGGATCTGGACCGCTGGGATCAACAGGATCGCTTGGGTCAAGCGGGTCGACAAGTCCACCTATAATTTCTCCTGCAGCAAAGAATCCCTCTCCTACAGTCACCCATTCGTCGAAGCCATTATTGTCTCTCGACTGGTCCCAAGAAAAAGTTAGAATGTCCGACCCAGTAAAACCGTTGAAAAGAGAGATAGGAACAAACAGTTCAAGGTCAGCTCCGTTACCAAGAGGAGTAGCTGTTTCAGGCTCAGTTCCATCGTTGATTGTTAAAGGGCCCTGACTGCCATCGTAGGTCCAAATGCTTTGACCATTAATGGTCAAGTCAATTGCATCAATATCAAGCTCTCGTGCATTGCCAGTCTCCTGTGAGTCAAAAATGAAGGAGAAAAACAGGTCCATACCAACTCCAATAACTGGTAAGTCACTTAGAGCAATATCTCCCATTCCTGTCCTTGAAGTTGCCAGTTCCTGAGCGAAAATTGATTGTGGATAGACTACTGTTCCGTCGATGAAGGCGCCGTCGTTTAATGCGACATTAGCCTCGTCTCCCCCAATCGTTATGGCAGATGCCGTAGAAAGCGGAAGAAGTAACCCTACCACATAAACAAATAAAATTCTCTTATACAAAGAAGTCATACAAACTATACTCCAAACAAATTAAACACTAAATCGCCAACTAGCGACCTTACATACCGTTCAAGAGGTTAGTTGGAATTCCAATCTCAATCAAATGCTAAAAAAACCAAAAGATTTAGCGGCCTTGGCGCTTTACCAACACCTCTTGGTGTTCAGATTTTCTATTTGTTCTTAAGAAAACCTCAAATGGTTGAGCCTAGCCATTCAAAGCTGGTTTTGGAAATAAACACCAAAGCACTGGATAGCCAGCAAAATAGGTTTCGCTGGATCAATCTCTAGTTCTAAGAAATTGGTCGCTATTACTTAGGTTTTTAAGGCTAGTGGTTGTACGGTGCAATCGCGCTGGCACATTCTGGCGATGTAAATGCTTTCTTATTGCAAATAAACACTTTATTGCAGGCAGCGGACCGAGCCGAAATCTCGCCGTTATCTCGGCAAGCTTTTTGAAATGCATTTTCTATTGAAGCAATTGTCCTCATTCCTTTGCACATTTCACTAGTGTAGTCGTCTTCACATTCTTCTTTCATTTCGTCGCACGAGAAGTACATCTTCTTAGCTCTCAGTACTGCCAAATTTTTTAAATTTCCTCTTTTGCCAGAGTCTGTAAGTAAACAGTTTTGGTGAAGACGGGATAAAAAGGCTTTTTGTCTAGCTGTTGGTTTTTCGCCTGAGCATGAAGCGGCGGCGAGTAGATAGATAAGTAGAGAGGCCTTTAGTAGAGATTTCATTGGGTAACTCTATAAGATTCGAAGCCTTTATGACTACAGGTAATTTCCAATAAGGATTTTTTTCTTTGAATTAAATCGTTCTATCCACTAGTCACCCCTAGAGTC
>CALIEE010000106.1 GCA_938022485.1 uncultured bacterium
CAGGCTCACCAACGGGCAAACCTAATTTCTTTTGCAAACTTCTCCCAACTAACAGAGAAGGTAGCTTCACGGAATCATCTGTTCCATCAGGCCGGTAAACTTTAACCGGCTGGCGCTGAAAAAGCTTATCTAAAATTTCCTCGTCTGGTAGATTCTCTAATAATTTTTTTCGTGGAATTTCTTTATCCGCCACACCACGAATCAAAAGTCCCCTGGCACCAGCCTGAGTCATCACCATTGCCTGGCTGTAACTAAAAGGAGTTGCGGAAACAACTTCTTCATGAGTCTCTAGTTCCGTTGATAGGTTTTCCCAGTTCTCAATCGGACCGCCATATCTTCTAACAACGATATGGGCATTAGCATTGATCAGTTTACTCTGAAGCTCCTCAGTAAAACCAGTCATGATAGCCAGAACCATATCAAGTACCATCACACTAATCGCTACTCCCATCACTGAGATCACCGTAATAATGGAAATAAAAACTTCCTTTCTTCGGCTCTTCAGATAACGCAGAGCAATGAATGGTTCGAATTTAGTGAACATAGGCGACTGAATTAGCTCTCAGAGCTCTCCGGTCGCATTTGAGGAAAAAGAATGACATCACGAATACTCTGACTTCCAGTTAGTAGCATGACCAAACGATCGATCCCGATACCTTCACCTGCCGTGGGAGGCATCCCAAACTCTAGCGCAGCCAAGAAATCTTCGTCCAAGCTCATGGCTTCATCATCTCCACCAGCTTTCAACTTCATTTGGGATTCAAAACGCTCTCGTTGATCCACTGGGTCATTAAGTTCGCTGAAAGCATTTGCTACCTCCATGCCGGCAATGAATAATTCAAATCTATCGGTAAACCTAGGATCTTGGTCAGACTTCCTGGCTAAGGGAGAAACTGATAGGGGATGTTGGGTAATAAAAACTGGGTCAATCAACTTACTTTCAACATGCCTATCAAAGAGTTCAAAAACTGCCTTGCCATAATCCTTTTCTTCTAACAGATCTTCGCTTCCAAGCTCCTTGGCTGCCTGATGTACACCCTCAATAGAACCAAGATTAACGTCGGATGAAACGCCGGCCACCTCGTGAATAGAGTCAACCATTGTCATTCTTTTCCAAGGACCGGAATAATCAATATCATGATCACCAAACTTAACTTTTCTGGAGCCAATCACATCATCGCAAATTCCAAGCACTAGCTCCTCAGTGAGCTCCATCAAATCCTCGTAGGTAGCATAAGCCTGATAAAATTCGATCATGGTGAACTCAGGATTATGCTCTGTTGATATTCCTTCGTTCCGAAAAACTCTGCCCAACTCAAAGACCCTTTCTATTCCACCCACCACAAGCTTCTTAAGCGGTAGCTCCAAAGCTATTCTCAGGCTCAAATCTAGGTCCAGTGAATTATGATGGGTATTAAATGGCCGAGCCGAGGCTCCACTAACAATTCCGCTCATCATCGGAGTTTCTACTTCGACGTAACCCTTAGAATTAAAAAAGGAGCGGATAGCAGCAACTATTCCAGCCCGTTTTATAAACACTTCTCTAACGTCAGGATTAACGATTAAGTCCAGATAACGTTTTCGGTAGCGCACTTCTACGTCAGAAAGGCCATGCCATTTTTCCGGAAGCGGGTGCAAACATTTAACAAGTAACTTCACCGAAGTTGCGTGAAGACTTGGTTCTTCGGTCTTTGTAAAAAAGGGATACCCTTCCAGGTGAATTAGGTCCCCAACATCCCAGCTCTTAAAAGACTTGTAACTCTCTTCTCCGACGTCATCTCTTCGGACATAACACTGAAGCCGTCCAGCTGGATCTTGAATATGACAGAAAGATGCTTTACCCATCTTCCTAATTGCCATTATTCTCCCAGAAACCGAAAACCTGCTCCGCTTTTCGGCATCCAGATCTTTCTCAAGCTCACAGGTAGCCTTAACTTGTTCAGAGGAGACTGTCGTTTGGACATCATTAGGAAAGCTAAACCCCTCTTCTCTCAAGCTTTCAAGCTTTTCAAAGCGTACTCGGGTTTGCTCCGACTGATCGTTTTCGCTCATTCTCTGTGGTAGTCCCATTAGTTCCGACCATTTTCAGTATGTTCAGGACTTTACTTAGTCCTATGCCTATTAGAGTTTTCTCTATCTCGCTTTGAGATAGGGGCTATCTAGAGCTAATAATTAAGGACCACCTGAACGGGTTAAGGCGCCTACTCTGCCCCAGACCGTTGCAGCTTTCAAGAGCTTCCAACCTACACAAAAAGACCTCAACCGAAGGTTTATTCACAGGTTTTCCACAAGAGTAACATCGCTCTAAAAGATCGAAAATTGCAGCTATTTCAGCCCTGAACTATTCTAACCAAGGTTATGAACAATAGTTTGGGCAATCCTCTTGCTAGCTAGACCATCACCATAAGGGTTATCCACAGCACCCATTCGTTCCAACTCATGGGGACTATCAATTAATTCCAGAGTATTTTTAACTATCAAGTCGCTATTTGTTCCGATAAGTCTCGCACACCCAGCTTCCACCCCTTCAATTCTCTCAGTTTTCTCCCTCAACACCAATACAGGTTTATCAAGAGAAGGTGCCTCCTCCTGCAAACCCCCGGAGTCAGTTAACAATAAGTCTGACTTCATAATCGAGTAACACATCGCCGGATAGGATAATGGAGGAACTAAGTAAACTCCCTGCACTTCTTCAAGCACTGCTAGCTTATTTCTAGCCTCTGGGTTCGGGTGCACAGGAATCAGAATGTTTAACGTAGGTCTGAGCTCAATCAAGGACTTGAGTGCGGAAACAATAGACTTCATTCCTTCGCCGAAGTTCTCTCGCCGGTGAGCAGTCACTAATATTTTGTGTCCCCTGGACTCAAAATAATTAGAAGCTGAATCGAGTTCAACAGGAATCTTATCGTCCTCGCGAAACCGTTTCGCCACCGACAAAATGGCATCAATCGCAGTATTACCGGTCACTATGATTTTCTCTTCAGAAACTCCTTCCCTAAGAAGATTTTTCTTATTTAGCTCGGTGGCAGCAAAGTGAAGCGATGAAATCTGATCGACTAGTTTCCTATTGCCCTCTTCAGGAAAAGGTTGTGAAAGATCACCCGTCCTCAGACCAGCTTCTACATGGGCCACAGGAACCCCCTGATAAAAACCTGCCAAGGCCCCAGCCAGAGTTGAGCCCGTATCACCTTGAACAACTACCATCGCTGGGTTTATGTTTGCCAACTCCTTACCCAAAGCTACCAGTCCCTTTCCAACCACGGAGGCTGGACTCTGACCCGGTTCCATCAATTTTAAGTCCAAGTCTGGTTCCAACTTGAAATAGTCCAGCATCTGCCTAAGCATTTGATCATGCTGACCAGTTGAGAGTAGCTCTACATTAGCCCCCTCAGACCTCAAAGCCGCAACCACGGGCGCGAGTTTAATTAGCTCTGGCCGGGTCCCAAAAACTACGCTGATCTTCATCTTATTACCTTTTTCGGTCTAGAATGGCCAAAACTTCTAAGTGCCCAGTCAAAGGAAACATATCAAAGGGCTGAATATTTACCAGTTCAAAATCACCTTGCAAGAGCTCAATATCTCTCAATAAGGTTTCAAGGTTACAACTGGAATAGATTAGTCTTTCCACTGGCCCTGCACAAACTGCAGAAATAGTCAGAGCATCAACTCCTCTGCGAGGAGGGTTAACCACTACCAAATCAAAGCCGTCAGTGACTAAACCCTTTTGACAGTCTTCAACTTTTCCGCAGACAAACTCACAATTATCAATACCATTTTTTAAAGATGCCTTCTCAGCACACATTATAGACTTAGATGACAGTTCAACTCCTTTTACTAGCTCAACCTTATCAGCCAGAAAAAACGAAAAGCCTCCCACTCCACAGTATAGATCTAGCGCTTTTCCAAATCCAACTGCGAACTCACCTGCTTTAGTATACAATCTCTCGGCAATTTCAGGCGTTGCTTGGAAAAATGCTTGGGGGTGAAGATAAAGAAAAACGCCTCCAAGACATTCTACAATTTCTTCATATTCACTAAAAACAACTTCTTCTGCCCCCTCTAAAACTTGGTGAGGAATTGGCTGAATGTTCATGCTCACCACTCGCAAAAACTTAAAAGTCTCCTGAAGACTCTTCGCGATAGAGCGTAGAGCCTCTTCTTGAAGATCACTACGAACTACAAATCTCAAATAGGCGGAGTCTCTGGTAGAGTTACTGCCGAGAATTACTCCTTTCAGCTCACCTTCTCGATCTTTAATTTGGTAAGGAGAAACGCCGAATTTACTAACAAGCTTTGGAATGGCTTGAACCAATTGGTTCAGCTCTTCAAAATGAAGTGGACAGGAGCTAAGATCAATTCCAGAAAAAGAAGGGTCTAAAAGGCCAATAACCGGTTCAGCAATAGTACCTGATACCGACAACTTCACCCTTCCCCTCGAGTTTCCGGGCGACTCCAGCGCGACCAAAGGAGAAGCCTTGGAACTCTCGATTCCAGCCTTTTCAATTCTCTCTAGGAACCTGGAATTCTTCCAGTTAAGCGCTTCAGCGAAACCTTTAGGCAGCAAGCTACAGGAGCGACAATCCCCGCGCTGATAATAACTACAGTCAAATTCCTCTTCTTGAGACTGTCTCAATTGTATCGCTCCTGTAAGGATATGGTTTTAGGAGATAAATTTTGCATACTTAGGGTGTTGATTACAGTAATAAATACTAAAGTTTTCTATAGTTTGTCCGTTAAACATAATGAGGGAAAAATGGATCACCACAACGAACAAGGTTTTACACTAATCGAGCTATTGGTCACCGTGGCCATAGTAGGATTACTTGCCGCAATCGCTATTCCTCAATTCTCTAAATACCGAGAAAGAGCTCAAGTAGCTAATGTAGCAACCAGCCTTCGGCAATTCGAAACGGCCTTTTATGCTTTTCAAGCAGATTTTGGTGAGTGGCCAGATGACAGCCACACCACAGTCCCGGCAGGAATGGAGGAGCTAATTAGCCAAGATATTTGGAGTCAAGAAACCGCCTTAGGAGGCTTCTATAACTATGAAGGTCCTGACAGCTACCCTTATGCTGGGATCGCGCTATTTAATCATAATGCTACAGAGGAACAGTTGGAGCTTCTAGATCGTAGCTTAGATGACGGAGACCTTTCTCAAGGCAGGTTTAGGTACGGCACCAATGGCAGACCCGTGCTGATCATAGAAGAAACTGGCTGACGTCACAATCCTAGCGCCGGCTCCTAGTGCATTAATCCTTTACTCTGCTTTTAAAACATTAAATCAAAGCCTAATTTGTCGAAAAGTATCTGGATAGATAGTCATATTCTGGTTTAGAATACTTT
>CALIEE010000107.1 GCA_938022485.1 uncultured bacterium
CTTGACCATAGCGAATACCCTCGTAACACTGGTGAACTTAAAGGCTCCAAAGAGCCTTTCGCCATTATTGAAAATCCCAAATGTGGTGATAGCCTAAAATGTCGCCTAGAAGTCGTCGGTGGAAAGGTTGGAGCAATTCAAATTGTTCCTCATGGTTGTGCGGTCTCTAAAGCGTCTGCTTCAATCATGAGTGAAGCAGTAAAGGGACTTAGCTTGGAAGAGGTTGCTGATTCGCTCCAGAATCTAGAAGCGGTTCTTTCTGGTCGTGGAGACGAGCAGAGTTTAGAGGGAGACTTACTAGCCTTTGCTAACCTGAAAAATTTTCCTATGAGACACAGGTGTGTGACTTTAAGCTGGGAGCTTGTGCTTTCAGTTTTAGAGAGTTCAAAGTAAGAGAGTAGGTCCCGTGGGCTAAGTGGTTTTTGGCCTTTGTTGAGACTTGGAGTCGATTCTTCTTCTCTGTCTGTTCAGATATCTTACCCCAGCTTCCACCAAACTTTCCGCTGTTTTTGATCTGGTACGAGGTTTAAAACCCAGTCGTTTGGCTTTGGAAGAAGCCTTTGCCACTTCTTCTCCAACTCGTTGAAAAATAATATCTACAGTTTCATCGAGTTGATGTGGGTATACGCCAGGAATGTCATTCCTAGTCATTACAGAGTTCATGGGGTCTTTATCGTCTCTCAGAGGTGTATCGAAGATTATTTCAGCTTCTAGCATTGCGCCGTATGTACCTTGCGCCAGATGAGACTGGACAGCGGCACTAGAACGTTCCGCGGCTGCAATGAGTCTCTTAGCGATTTGTAGTTCACCCCGAACTTTAGGGTCAATTTCCGCAAGATAGTCTTTGGCATGTCTGTCGATTAAACCAAGACGTCGCTTACTTTCTTCAATGCTTTCTTCAAAAGCCTCAGCGCAAGATCTCAGTTTTTTATCTCGGGCGGAACGAGTAAAATACAAGTTGATCATGCATATAGTGGCAATCACCACGCATGCCACTAGCGCAATGATGTATATTTTGGGTATGCCGTTAAGGTCGCCGCTTATGTCGATCATCTTCCTAGTTCCTTGGGGGAAACAAAACTACTAACTGACAGTTGTTTTAAACTTCAGTAATTAAGATGCTAGGAAATAGGAAGGTGAGCAAAAAAAACACACCTAGATAGAGGCGGTTTTTACAGCTTAAGAGGTCTAGACGTATTCGAGCATCTTTTCCAGTGATTTTCTAGCTTTATCTCTAACCTCTTTGGGGACGTCAATGATTCGCTCATTGTTTTTTAAGGCGTTTAGAGTGTCCTCGAGAGTAATTTCATTCATGTGAGGGCAGCGTACACTACACATCCTAACCATTTCTTTGTCAGGGTTTTCGGCTACTATATTGTCTCCCATCGCGCATTCTGTCAGTAGCAGAAACTTCGAAGCTGAGCTGGACTTAACCTTATCAATCATTTTAGACGTACTTCCAGTAAAGTCAGCTACTTCTACAACTTCAGGTGGACATTCTGGGTGCGCCAAGACTTGTACGTTAGGAAATTGTTTTCTAGCTGCTTCAACATCTTCCACTGTAAACTGGTCGTGTACTTCACATTTCCCTGCCCAGCCAATTACGGCGAAGTCCTTAGAGCCAGCGGAAGGGCCATGGTCTTTTTGGCTCGCTACAATAATTTTTTTACCTGTCTCGGCAGCTACGTTTTTGGCCAGATATTCATCAGGTAGAAAAATTACTACATCGCTATCTAAAGCCTCTACAATTTTGGCCGCGTTACTAGATGTACAGCAGACATCTACTTCAGCTTTTACATCTGCATAGGTGTTCACGTAGGCGACGATAGGTACACCAGGGTAGTTTTCTCTTAGCTTGCGAACATCTTCTGCTGTTATGCTCTCTGCAAGTGAGCAACCGGCAACCTTAGCCGGAAGTAAAACAGTTCGTTCTGGATTTAGAATCTTAGCGGTTTCTGCCATGAATCTAACGCCACAGAAGATTATAGGGTCGCAATCTGTATCAGCGGCAGCTTGGGCCAGTTGTAATGAATCACCGACAACATCAGTTACTGTATGGTAGAGAGCAGGTTCCATGTAGTTGTGACCTAGTATTATCGCTCCACGCTCTTTTTTCAGTTCGTTGATTTCGTGAACTAGCTCAGCTTTCTTTTTAAGTTCAAACTCGGGCACCAAATGACCAAGTTGCTCAATCATTTTTTCGGTTGTCTGCTTGAGTGTCTTAGTTTCTAATCCCATTGTCTCAGCCGTGAGTTGTAGTAATGTAGTAAAAACAGGGTAATTTAGTCTGACAGACTTAGTAGGATAGATCCATACCCTGAATTGTTTCGTGTTTTTTAACCGGCTTTTCGTTTTGGAGGAAGCTCTTGGCCAGGTTCTATGATTTTTTAGTTGTCGGGGGAGGAATTTCCGGACTGACTTATGCCCTTGAAGTTGCCGACCGAGGTAAAGTGGCAGTGCTTTTCAAGAAGGCCATCTCCGAGTCCTCTACTTCTTACGCTCAAGGAGGTATTGCAGCAGTCCAGGAGGAGAATGATTCTGTGGACTTGCACATAGAGGATACTCTTCGTGCTGGGGCTGGGCTTTGTGACAGGGATATCGTTGAGATAGTAGTCAAGGAAGGGCCAGAGAGAGTGGCTGAATTAATAGCTAGAGGTGCTCGTTTTGATAAGGACAGTTCGGGAGAGGGCTTTGATTTACATAAAGAGGGAGGACACTCTCGACGGCGTATCCTTCACAGTGCTGATGCCACAGGGCGAGAGATTCAGAGAGCTCTTTCAGATGCTGCAAGTGCTCATCCGAATATAGAATTTTTGGTAGACACTAGTGCTGTAGATATTATCTCAAGCCATAAAATAGGTTTTGAAAAGGATGCTCCGAACCGAGCCCTAGGAGTTTACGCACTTAATCCTGAAGAAGAGGTTGAAGTTCTCTTAGCTCAGAAGATTTTAGTAGCAACTGGTGGGGCTGGTAAAGTCTATCTTTACACCTCAAATCCTGATGTTGCGAGCGGTGATGGCATAGCTATGTGCTACCGAGCTGGTGCTGCAGTTGAGAATATGGAATTCTTTCAGTTTCATCCAACCTGTCTTTTTCACCCCAAGGCAAAGTCCTTTTTGATCACCGAGGCTATGAGAGGTGAGGGAGCAGTTCTTAAAAGGATTAGTGGGGAAAGATTTATGCCCCAGTATCATGAGTTGGCTGAGCTTGCTCCACGGGACATAGTTGCTAGGGCAATCGATAGTGAAATGAAGGAGCATGGTGACGAGCACGTCCTTTTAGACATTACCCATAAGGGTCCCGAGTTTGTTAAAGAACATTTCCCTACAATCTATGAAACCTGTCTAAAGTTTGGAGTTGATATCAGTACGGAACCCATTCCAGTTGTTCCGGCAGCTCACTATTGTTGTGGAGGAGTTCGCTCAGGAGAGTATGGTGAAACTACACTGAAGAATCTTTATGTAGCAGGCGAATGTGCTTCAACTGGTTTGCATGGGGCTAATCGTTTGGCTTCTAATTCCTTACTTGAGGGATTGGTTTTTGCTTCAAGGGCTGCAGAGGATTGCCTCAAAAATTTTGATGAAAAATACCAACAACCTGAAGTTCCTGAATGGGATAAGGGCACAGCCACGGACAGCAATGAAGCTGTTGTGATAACTCAGAATTGGGACGAGATCAGAAGATTCATGTGGAACTATGTTGGTATTGTTCGCAGTAACAAGCGTCTTGAGCGGGCTTTAAGACGATCTGAAATGATAAGTAGTGAGATTAACGACTATTATTGGAATTTTACCCTAACCCCTGACCTATTGGAGCTAAGAAATCTTAGTTTGGTGGCCCATCTTGTAATTATTTCTGCTTTGGAGCGTAAGGAGAGCAGGGGCTTACATTTTACTGTAGATTACCCAACCCCTGACAATTCTTGTGTTAAATCGACGGTTATTACACCTTCGATTTAGATAAAACTGTAATATCAGTAGGTTAGTGATTATAAAATTTGCTGAAAATATTACCATTCCCTTGCAATTGTAGAAAAAGTTCTGTAGTTAGACCCACACTATTTTAGTATTTATTTTTGGAGTTAATAGAAAAATGTTCAATCTAGTCAACCGTTCCATTGCTGCGCTTTGCTTGGTCTTGTGCCTTGCCATATCAGATGTAAACGCTCAACAATGTGGGGCCTCAATTGACGCCGACATTGTAATACTAATTGACCGTACTGGTGGACTATCCGAAGAGGAAATTCAGCTAGAAAAAGATGCGGCAATTTCTCTTTTAGATAGCCTTGAAGCTGGAGTTGGTAGCGCCAGAGTTGCTGTTGCCACGATAGAACAGGATAACTCTGTTTCACCTGCGGCGTTGGGAGGTATTGTTCCAAACGGCTCATTGACCACTAACTATGACTCTCTTAGAACTGTTATTAACTCAATTAGTAACGAGGGGGATGGGCTAACGAATCTCGCTGGAGCGATTGACCTTGCTCAGCTTGAACTTGATGCGAATGGCCGACCTGGTTCAGAGCGTTACATTGTTTTGATGTCGGATGGTGTTCCGAACCAACCTTTTTCTGATGGTTGCGACCTTTGTGATTGTCCTTTTGCTGATGTGGCTGCGAACGTAGCTTCTTCAGTTGCCGAGTCAAAAGGAACTAGAGTCTTTGGAATTCACTTCGCTGGAACTGCGGTTTTCTGTCCAGACGAGCCAAGTGCGGGATTTGAGTTTTTAAGAGACGAGTTGGTTACAAGCACTGCTAGTAACTCTTTCTTCTTTGATGGTAACAGCGACCTTAATGGAGTTCTTGAGCTAATCGCGGGTGAAGTTGCTTGTGATGATGGTTTGGACTGTACTGCTGATATCTGTGATTCAGGTTCTAACTCTTGTATTTTTGACGAGTTTGATACTGATAGCGATGGAGTCGGTGATTGCTCTGACCAGTGTCCAGCCGACCCTGAGAAGATGATGCCAGGAGAATGTGGATGTGGTGTTCCAGACACGGACCTTAACAATAACGGTACAGCCGATTGTAATGAGTCAAATGACACCTGTGCAGATGGACAAGAATGTATTTTTGAACAACTTTCTCCATTCGCTTGTGCTGGGGCCAATGGCTTTTTGAATCAGACTAACATTGCGAGTGTTCTGAACCTTCAAGCCGTTCCTTTGAATGTTAATGTTGAATACCGAGACTTGACGGGTAACCTACTTGGCAGCACTTCTGCTCAGGTGGATCCTAATAATAGACGAGACTTCGTAATTAACGATCTTGGTCTTCAGCCTGATACCTATGGAACAGTTTGTATCCAGACTTCTGCTACAGAAGATGGAGCTTGGACTGGGGGAGTAACGGTTTATAAGCCAAATGTTCGTAATGGATTCATTCCAGTATTTGGAACGGACGATGACTTTGCATTGTTTCACCCTTTTACGAACCCAAGACGTGGGGTTTTGACCCAATCGTTAAATACTTTTCACCTTGGTGTGAGACCAGATTCTACAGTTGCGAACTGGTTGAGTATTACAGATGCTATTCCTGGTGATGGTCGAGGTTTGACTGGGAGAATCGTTTACTTTGATGCGAATGGTGTTGCGATTAACGAGACTCCGGTTAGCATCTTTGACGGTGGACGTTTTGACTATGCTGCTCATGAAGGAGTTGCTGGACCAAGTAATACGGACACTGTTGGAATGGCGAGGTTTATTCCTGATAGTAATGATTCAGAATACTATGTAGTTTTGATTCGTTACTTCTACGATTGCTTTGCTGCTACTTGCGCTGACTTTCACACAGCTTTCGTGGTTCCGTTTAGACCGGCCACTAATGTCGAGACTGCTGGAAATATTTCCACAATTAACGGTGAGCTAAGTGTGGTTGAGGTTAACAACGTTTTGCCTAACTCCGTTACGGGAAACATTGTTGTCTCTAGTGAAGAAGGAGCCGGAATCGGTAATGTGCCTCTGGATGTTCCAGCTAACGGTGTAAGACACACTGTTATGAACCGAGCAGGGGCGCTTGGATTCTTGGATAATAACCGTGTTGGTGCTGCTAGAGTTCAGTCAACTGGTAACAGTGCAATTAGTGCTGTTTCAGTTTTCTACCAACTTAATGATGCCGGAATTCTTCAGTATGCTTACGCTAGTCCTCTAGTGCAACCAGCTGGGACTTCTCAGGTTGCTGACTTCAATACTTTTATTGGTCATACCAACCAAGCAGAGGTGTTCAACCCGTCAGATACTCTAGTATCGGTTAATATCCGAGCGATTGATGTGTCGGGTGCTGAAGTTGCCAATGTTAATGTGAACCTTGACCCACGTTCTTCAGAAAGACTTGATTTCTCAAGCCTGCCTAGAGATACGTTTGGGGTTTACATTATAAACAGTGAGCCTGAGGCAGTGGTGTTTAGAAGCTACGTTATTAAGGAAGGCAGATACGTTCTTCCATCTGTAGGTCAGTAGCCTCTACTTACTTTTAAAGGGCATCGTCCTGGGTGATGCCTTTAAAAGCCCTTCTCGATAAATCGAGAGGGGCTTTTTTTATTTTGGAATTACACTTCGATTGTTTCGCCGTGCTTGGCTGAGGAGCTATCGATTTTCAGTTCTTTATAGAGTAAGTCAGCAAAAGCAGAAGCCGCTTCGGGTTCACCATGAACGATTTTAGCTTTAGCTGGGGTACCGTCACATCCTTCTATCCAGGACTTTAATTCCAGTTTATCTCCATGGGCCGAGAGGCCATTAATTTTTTCTACTTCAGCTCTCACTTGAACTTTTTCCCCAAAGATTTTTATTTCTTTTTCGCCCTCGATCAGGTCGCGACCTCTGGTTCCTTCAGCTTGATAACCAACAAACAGGGCAGTGGTTTCTTCCTTGGACAGGTTCTGCTTCATGTGGTGAAGAATACGACCTCCTGTCATCATTCCACTAGCAGAAATTATTATTCTCGGTCCTTTTAAAGAATTAATGCTTTTGGAGTCTTTTCTATCCCTGCAGAAGCGAATGTTTTCAGTTAGTAGAGGATTCTCTCCTGCGGCCATAATCTCTTGAGAGTCGTCGTCGAAGTCGTGTTTGAATTTACGATAAATTCTTGTGGCGTCCACCGCCATTGGACTGTCAACAAACACAGGAAGAGTAGGAATTTTACCCGCCCGCTCCAGTTTAGCTAGTTCATAAAGGAGTGTTTGTGTTCGGCCTATCGCGAAAGCTGGAATAATTAGTGGCCCTCGTTTTTCAACTACTCCTTTTATTACTTTCTCTAGGTGACTGGGCACTTCTCCAGTTCTAACTTCTCTTTCACGGTTTCCATAGGTGGACTCGCAGATCAGTAGGTCTCCAACCATGTTGGGGGCAGGGTTAGGGAGAATAGGGGTTTCGTATCGCCCTATATCACCGCTAAAAGTAATTCCCTTGCCCTCAATTTCAAAAAACATATTTGTTGAGCCCAGGATGTGTCCGGCGCATCTTGGGGTTACAACGCACTTGGGTAGAATCCTGGTTTCTTGATCTCGGGGGATTGTCTTGAGAAGAGCCAATGTTTCTTTGGCATGTTTAAGCTCGTAAAGAGGTTTGGCTGGTTTGTGTTTTGAGAGTTTATGCTTGTTCATGTAACGAGCTTGCTCTTTTTGCAGATGAGCGCTGTCAGGTAGCAACAAGCCGAGGAGCTCTTTCGTAGCTTCCGTGCAGTAGATTGGACCCTTGAAGCCATGCTTTACTACAAGCGGTAGGTATCCAGTATGGTCAATATGGGCATGGGTCAATATTATTGCCGAAAGCTTGTGAGGTTCGAACTCTGGCTTGTCCCAATTCCTAGCACGAAGCTCTTTTCTTCCTTGAAATAAACCGCAGTCAACTAGGAGTTTATTGTCATCCCATTCAATCAAAAATTTGGAACCTGTAACGCATCCTGCAGCGCCGTAAAATGATACCCTTACTGACTTGGCCATATGGATTCCCCTATTATTGAAGGTTTTAGTAGATGGCTTCAGACTATAATGTCGAAAACTAGTTTTGCCTATCAGTAATTTAAAGAACAAATATTGATATCTTCCCGAAAGGAAGGGCTTATTTGAAGAGCAAACTTTAGTCCAGCTAGAGTTTTTTTATTTTTAACCAAGGTCTATAGTTGGGAGGTGTATGGGGCCTTAATTGTAGATGGGAAAAGATTCTTTAATGA
>CALIEE010000108.1 GCA_938022485.1 uncultured bacterium
TCTGAAAACCACGCTTAAAGGTTTGACGAAATTAGCTAAGCTTTTTAAGCTGTTAGAGCGTCAAAAATCGCTCTTTTCAACAACCAATTCCTAGTCTGAAATGCCTTCCGAAAAGAGTCCTCAGCAAAGCCAACTTTTTTAATCGGGAAAACCTAATTATTCTATACAGTTGTTAATTGAGGGAAGATTTAATCATCCTTTCAAGCCTAAACTACATCCTAATTGAGGCTATTTTTAGGGCTGAGCACAGTTTGTTCATTCTTAACGCAATCAGCTGGGAAGGTTTTTTAATTTATAAAAAAGGTTTCCTCTGACTGCTTAAAGAGCCGGGCTTGAAGGCAAATTTTTTTATGCAGTAACAAAGGGTTATTAGGGTGAGCGCTGAAAGTAATAACAATCCTAACTCATACCGTTCAGCGGATGAGGATCAACGAGACGAGTTGATCAAAAACTACATTCCGCTAGTCAAAAGGGTAGTCCACCGCCTAGCTGGAAGGCTCCCTTCCGAGGTTGACATCAAGGAAATGTTAAATTCAGGTATCATCGGCCTCGTCGATGCCTTAGAGAAATACGACCCTCAACATGAAACTAGCTTTTCAACATATGCTCAATTTAGAATTCGTGGAGCGATTTTAGATAGCTTTCGCTCACAGGATTGGGCTCCGCGTTCACTAAGACACAAGGCCCACAAACTAGAAAATGCTTACCTCAAATTAGAAAAAGAGCTAGGTCGTCCAGCAGAGGACAACGAAGTTGCCGAAGAAATGGGCCTAACAATCGACGAACTTCACAAAATGCTTGGAGACGTATCAGGAGCCGTAATACTTAGCTTCGAAGAACTCGGTTTCGGACATGGTGATGAACGTTTCATGGCAGATGAATACCTGCCAAGTGGCCAACCTGATCCACTAAAAGATCTGCTTGAAGGGGAAAGAGTTGAGATTATAGCTCGCGCCCTGGATAGATTACCTGAAAAGGAAAGACTAGTGATTAGTTTGTATTTTTACGAGGAGCTAAATCTCAAAGAAATAGGTGAAATCATTGGGGTGACTGAGTCGAGAGCGTCTCAAATACGCTCACGAGCTTTACTAAGGCTACGCTCGTACCTAAAAAGGGCAGTCTAAAAAACTAAGCCCCCATTCCCATAACAAATCTACTAAAGCTTGAGAATTTAGGGCATCCACCTTTAAAAACTATCTTGCATTTTTCGTTCATCCAGCCTTCGAACTTACCACCTGTTCTTCTTCGAACATCGTCCAAGTTCACCAAAGCTTCACCCATTGGCCTAGCAGCTGGTACGCTCAAAAGATATTTGTCAGCTCCCAGAATTCTAAACGCATAAGTGCAGTGCCAAAAGAAAGCTACGCCCATCAACAAAAGCAAAATCCATTTATACCACTTCCAACCATCAAAAAATTCGCTAACTGACATGTCTCTTAATCCTTGGAGGTAAATTTGATATACTTAAAGGCTATACAACTAAAAGCCTAGTAAAACAAATTGAATGGGACAAGAGCTTTTACTGGGCACTGCAGGTGCTTAGACGAGCTTGTTCCTTATTACTCAAAAATGGTGCCAAAAGCTTGTCTATAATTGGGCATTATTTAACTTAGATGTTTCCTGAATTTTTCAATGGCGCAGTATCTATCCTCTGGCGATACTCAACCAAATCAATCAGTGCCGTAGTTTAAACTATGTTGAGTATATATTTATCTGTTGTTCCGCTCGAAAGCTCACTGCTATGATCGCACAGCACCTCCACCTTTGGAACCGAGCTTAGGCACAGTGCAATGGCTGAAAATAAACAATTATCAAAAAGAACACGCACTCCAAAAGTCATAAGATTTTTAGGCTTCATAGCACCCGCTTTCTTTATCGCCCTACTTCTACTTAGTTATTTTCCTCCCCAACTAGGTTTTGAATATCTTTACCGAAGAACCTTTATCAAAAAGCAAAGCTCCAATCTTAGATTCATAGAAAAACAACAACTGAACCCTCCTGAAATAGTTCTACTTGGGGATAGCCATTTGCAGGGTATGAACCCCAACGGCCTAGGTAGAACATATATGAACTTTGCAATTTCAGGCGATACTATTGAAGGGCTAACTCTTAGGCTAAAAGACTATCAAAACTCTCTAGCCAATACCAATGCCGTCCTAATACAAATTGGCACAAACAATCTAGCATATCGAAGAAGTAGCATTTCAGAAATTGATCGAGCTCTAAAATTCATGACTGAAAACTTAAAGAAACTAACCCACTCACCTATCATTTGGACGGGAGTTTTCAAGACCGACGAGCTCGAAGATCCAGTTTACAGTCTTAAGTCAGTTGAAAAGATCAATTCTTTAATAAAAAAATACTGCAAAGATATTTCAAACTGCATTTTTCTTGAAGCGGACAGCTTCATGAAAGGGGAAGGGCTTTACTCCGATGACGGAATTCATTTAAGTCCGAAAGCCTATATTCAATGGATTGAACAACTAAACCCAATGGTTGAGGAATCCTTGGAGAAGCGACAGTCCATTCTTCTCCCCTAAGCACCTGAAAGGAAAGGCTTTTTCTTTATAAACTGAATCTTCAAGAATATCGCAAAAAAAGCCGATCTCACAATATACAGTGAAAATCCCACAATAACGATTGGGGCAACTAATAGATCCAGGTTTAAGGTTATGAAACAGTTTAGGTTTTCAATTCTTGTATTGCATCTCTTCTTCACTTCCGGGCTAGCTAATGCCGAAGATGGAAACTATGTCGGGGTCTTCAATGGTTTTCTAGACCAAGTTAACATTGTGGAATGTGAGAATGTCTCTCAGTCCGATCTAAGCGTTACCCTAGAGTACAAATCTAGCGCTGGCGAAAGCATCGCTACCGACAATTTTCAAATCCCCGCTAAAGGAAGTGTACATAGAGTTGTAAACGAGGCAATTTCTATTGATGATACCTATGGCTGCTTTGGAGTGGTATCCAACAGACCATCCGCCTTAAACTGCAGAACTGTCGTTTACCGACCTGGGATCAATGACTCAGCCAAACAACACGACTTTATCTATTCAATTCCAGTTACAGCCGGCGAGCCAGGCAAAAAATTTGGTCAAATTGCCTCTATTGAAAATTTTCAAGTAAACAATAATTCAGCAAACTGGTTAACTGTTGTTAACAACACTGACCGCGAATTTAGTGCCTTGGTGGAATTTTATGACCCCACTGGAAATCAAATAAATACCTATACAATTGACGCCTTGGCTTCCGGTGGAAGGATTGACATGCCTGCCAGTGAACCAGGGACGAATGTCCAAGGTAGTTATATTATTCACCCAGTAGATCCGAGCCAATATTACCAAGCTTTTCTAGTACAATATGGGGACTATGCCAATCTGAATGCGGCCAATTTTGCATTTCCAACAATTGCTAAAAAATCAGACTGCGGCGGCAACAGACTTCAAACTTCAACAATGGGAAGTCAGTTCACCTCAAGTTGGTTAGACCTCGCTAATATGGGAAATCAGATGCTGACTCCAGAGGTGAAAATTTACAATCAGCAAGGAGAACTACTCAGGACAAGAGTTACATCGATTGAAGCAAAAAGTCGCCTCAGAATGCCGCTTAACACTTTCATTGATCCTAGCGGAACTGGAGCCATAGGTAGCGTGGAAATAGTTTGCTCTAGTGATTCCGATCGTATCATTGCTCAGACCACCCAAATTGGAACTCACGACAGAACTACTCCGGCTTGGGTCTATGCTATTCAAGAATTTCCAACTAATCGAGCTAGTGATAACGAAATCATTGCTCTTCCAGTAAACTCTTTTCTGGATTCTTACAATTGGCTGAAGCTTAGCAATACCTCTTCTGAGACTATCAGCAAAGCTTTCAAAGTTTACAATATGCAAGGTGAAGAACTCGATAACCAACAAGTTACTCTAGCTGCTGGGGGCAACCAAGACATCAACGCTGGGGCACCTTTAGGAAAGGATGCCGTCGGTAGTTTGAAGGTACAAGGAAAAGGTGACGAAGCTGTAAGTGCATATATGCTCCGCTCTTTCCCTGACTCTCAAGGTCGGATTGGAAACATCTATTTAATTAATGGAGCAAAAAAAGCGGACCAAGGAGATTTTCGCAAAATAATCCTGCCACCTACCCCAACTTCAAGCTCATCATCTAGCTCGAGCTCCTCTGGCAGTTCTAGTTCTTCCAGTACTAGCTCATCCAGTTCTAGTTCTTCTAGTTCTAGTTCTAGTTCTAGTTCATCTAGCTCAAGTTCTTCCAGTACTAGCTCATCTAGTTCTAGTTCTAGTTCTAGTTCTTCAAGTTCCTCCTCTTCCGGTGAGTCCTTTACGGGAAATCCTAATTCTCTGGCCCCATATGAAAAAGAGCTTACTTGGCAAGAAGCTGAGCATCTTTTGATCAAAGCAAACTTAGGTGGAACCTTAGAACAACGACAATCAATAATGGAAGATGGCGCAGTCGATTCAGTTAACAAGCTGATTCGCAAAGCCACTAACGGATCCCTAGACGAGCATATAGACGGCTCTGTGGAAGATTTGCGCATCAATGCAATCAGATCGGCCTGGTTTGAAATGATGATTAAGGGTGAGAACGGTCTACAAGAAAGAATGGCACTGATTCTTCACGATCTATTTGCAACTTCATGCAGAGGTGGCCTGATAAGCAGATCTCCGTGTAAAAATCATATTCAACTTATTCGCGAACACGCTCTTGGAAACTTCAAGACCCTAGCAACAGAAATTACCACGGACTTTCTAATGCTTCGTTGGCTGAATGGTAGCCTTAACAGAGAGGGAAGACCTGACGAGAACTATTCCCGAGAGTTCTGGGAGCTATTCACCTTAGGCGAAACAACTGAAAACTCAGACGGAGTGAGACTCTATAACTCGGAAGACATAGCAGAGTCAGCCCGAGCGTTTACTGGTTGGAGAGCTATCTTTGATCAAGAAACGGATCTTCCCCGAGAAGTGTTTCTAAATGGGAACTGGCATGACGGAGGCGAAAAAACTATCTGGGCAGGCACTCCTTACGAGGCAACTGGAGCTTTTAATCACAAAGATATTGTTAATCTTACGCTTGATACTCGCCCAGAAGCCGCAAAATGGGTTGTAACAAGACTATTCAATGCCTTTGTTCATGACAAACCTACAGAGGCCCAGATAGATAGTCTTGCGACCACCCTCGTCAACCAAGAGTGGAATCTAAAGCAAGTGATAAGAAGACTGCTTAGATCGGAAGCTTTTTTCTCACCTG
>CALIEE010000109.1 GCA_938022485.1 uncultured bacterium
CGAAATTCAAAAGTCCAACATTCTTTTACTAGGACCTACTGGCTCAGGTAAAACTCTACTTGCTCAAACTCTAGCCAAAATGCTGGATGTTCCTTTCACAATCGCCGACGCGACCAATCTAACTGAAGCTGGTTATGTTGGAGAAGATGTAGAAAACATAATCGTCAATCTTCTTCAATCGGCAGACTATGATGTAGACAAGGCTGAGAAAGGTATTATTTACATTGATGAAATTGATAAGATCTCAAGAAAATCTGAAAGTCCTTCAGTCACACGTGATGTATCTGGTGAAGGTGTTCAACAAGCTCTATTAAAGCTAATTGAAGGTTCAGTTGCCAACGTTCCTCCAAAAGGCGGTAGAAAACATCCTCAACAGGAAATGCTTCAAGTTGACACTAAAAATATTCTTTTCATTTGCGGCGGAGCTTTTGCCGGGATTGAGGGAATTGTTCAAAGAAGACTCGGAACCAAAGAAATCGGCTTCGGATCGAAGGTCGTTTCAATAAACGAAGACGACAAGGATTTGTTCAAAAAAGCTGAACCCAAAGATTTGTTGTCTTTCGGACTAATTCCTGAATTTATAGGAAGGCTACCTGTTGTAGCGGCTCTGGAACAACTTGAAGAAGCTGACCTGGTCAAAGTTTTGACCGAACCAAAGAACGCTTTGGTCAAGCAATATGTAAAACTTTTCAACTACAGTGACGTAAATTTAGAATTCACGGAAAAAGCTCTTCAGGCTATGGCTAGAAAAGCTATTGCTAGAAAAACCGGAGCTAGAGGGCTTCGATCTATTATCGAAGAAATACTTCTTGATACTATGTATCAAGTTCCGGCCGACAAAAATATTGGCGAGGTGATAGTTGATGAAGACACCATAGAAAAAGGGATTTCTCCTACCTTGGTGAACATTAAGGATACGGCAAACTCATAGTTTCACGGCCCTTCCAAGAAAAAAGGCTCCTTTAAGGAGCCTTTTTTGTTTTCAGAGATGTCATTTAGACTTGTTGCAAATCTCAGCCTATTGGCTATCTTTGTCATCCAAATGATAATTGAACCTATCTATTAAAAATGAAAATCGCAGTCGCATCCAAAAATCCAGTTAAAATAGAAGCATTCAAACGAGCTTTTCGGCTTACTTTTCCTCAGGAAAGTCTCGAAACTAGCTCTGTGGCGGCTCGCTCAGGTGTGAATCACCAACCTTTTGGAGAAAAGGAAACCCTAAAAGGAGCCCTTAACCGTCTATTAGAATTAAAAAAACTGGCTCCAGGACAAAACTACTATTGTAGCATTGAAGGAGGCCTAGTTGAGGACGAGGAGGATCTTTATGTCTTTGCTTTCTTAATAGTAGAGGACGAAAATGGCCTACAAAGCCGCTCCCAAGCGGCTCGGTTCAAACTGCCGGAAAATCTGGCCTCTTTAGTAAAAGCAGGAAAGGAATTAGGGGAGGCCGACGATATTGTCCACGGCAGAACTAATTCAAAGCAAGGAGATGGCACGGTAGGTTCACTTACCAATCAGCTGATTACTCGCACTGACTACTATGAACATCCAGCGATACTAGCACTTAGTAGTTTTACAAACTCTTGACAACTATTTGGCGAAGGCAAATACTTTACTGCCAATAAAATTAAAGATAGTCGCTGCGGCAACACCCATTAAGCTAGCCAGTAAGTAAAATTTCTCCCCTGAATTAAAAGCGCTACTTAGTAGGAGGGACATAACTACAAGACGAACAAGTAAACCAATTCCACAAACGCTTACATAAGAGAAAAAACTTCCCAGGAAAGACTCGACATTCATTTTTCTGAAAGTCCAAAAGCGATTAAGGAAGTAATTACAACTAACAGCAACCCCGAAGGCCAAGGAAGCAGCAAGCAAATAGCCAACTCCAAAACCTTCAACTAAAGCAACTAGGACAGTAGTATCTACTGTTAAACCAAACAGGCCAACAAAACAAAACTTCACTAGTTCCATTACAGTTGGAAGTCGAAGCTCATAGAGACTCCAAAGATGTCTCAAATAAGCAAGCTTCACACCATTATCGAGCTTACTCTCACCAAACCTACGGTCGCAAAATACGATCGGAACTTCCTTAACTCGACCATTTAGGCGAATAACGAATTCTAGAACCACTTTCCAACTTTTCGGATTAACAGGAAGATCTGAAACTAAAGAAGATCTTACAGCCATAAAACCACTTGTGGGATCGCTTAATTTTGAAATTCCTTTAGCTAAGAACCCAGAAGCTCGTGAAGAAACTCTACGTAAGAAACTCCAGTTTTCTATGCCCCCCCCCTTCATATAACGGCTACCAACAGTAATGTCTGCGTCTCCACTAACTATCGGCATGATCATTTCCGGCAAGAAAGCCGGTGGATGGCTAAAGTCTGCGTCCATAACAACGCTTACGGAGTTCCTTGCTAAGGACAAACCCTTCAAAACAGACTTCTCTAAACTTCTAGGCTCTACTTCACGAACAATCAAATTAAGAGGAAATTTGGAGATAAGTTTTTCAACTAGCTCTTCTGTTCCGTCCTGAGAGTTATCGTCTACAATGATTAGCTCATAAGACACTTCGCTCTCAACTAGCACCCTGTCAATCTCAGGAATCAAATACTCCAGATTTTTAGCCTCCTGATAAACTGGCAGTACTACACTCACCTCTTTTTTCAGTGGGAAACTCTCGAGTTTTTTTAAAGGGCTGGATCTTGAGTGGCTTAATTTACTGGAGCTTTTCATAGTACGACCGAAAGTTAAAAGAAGGTCGTAGTTCTAGATCAATACGATAATAAGAGCAAAACTATGCAAGATTGCCCGAAGAACAATAAAAATAAGAGGCTTTGCTATAGTTAAAATCGATTAGCGTTTTCAATAACAATCTCCACTCTACGATTTCGAGAGCGCCCTGCCTCACTATTGTTACTAGCAATAGGAGAACCCTCCCCGTATCCGGTAACTCGAAGTCTCTCGCCGGCTATTCCGCGTGTTCTTAAACCATCCGCCACTGAATTAGCCCTTCGAAGCGAAAGGCGCTTGTTGTAGCTTGTAGTTCCAATTGAATCGGTATGACCTTCCACTGAAATTTGGCGACCAGGAGCGTTTTGAATTACTTCAGTAATGTCGCTTAGCGTTCCCTGAGCTTCTCTAGTTAACCTCGCACTATTAAACTGAAACAAAACATCTGGTAAGTTAACTATAACACCTCTACTAGTCTGAGAGACATCGGCTCCTCTACTCTTCAACTCCTGAATTAAGCGATGATTTTCCTCCAGCCTAGCCTGCTGATCTTCAATTCTTTGTCGACTGCCAGCATTCGCTCGATCATTCCCATCGAGCTGATTGCCAATCAAGGCTCCACCCAAGGCACCTGCAGCACTACCAATCGCAACCCCTGCTCCAGGATCACCTGTCTGGTTTCCTATAATAGCTCCCAGCCCTGCACCAACAGCTGCACCACCCACTGCACCTGTTGTGGTTCTATTTACTCCCCCAACAGCACAGCCAGATAACAACAACACCACAATACAGAGAATACCTAATTGGGCTTTAGTTTCTTTCATTTTACTCTTCGCTAGCTTTATTTTCTTTCAAGAATTGATAATTGCTGAATAGCTGCTTGGTTGTTCGGGTCAAGGTCTATAGCCTGTCTAAATTCAAAAGCAGCATCCTCTATTCTGTCAATAGCAGCATAAGCCTTACCTGTTTCCAAGTGGTAGTTGGAAGACTCACCGCACAATCTAAGGGCTCTTCTATAATAGAATAACCGATCAGCGTCAGAAGTTGCTTCCCTAGCTCGCTGAGCTTCATTTTCAGCTTCTACACAGCTGGGGGACGAATGCTGCAATTGGCTAGGCGGGGCTGACACAACCGATGCTGGGGCCACGACCTTCTCTACTTTTCTGACAGGGCTTGGGGCTCTAGCAGCCTCTTTCAAGGCACGCTCTTCGTTAACCCTACCATTTTCTCCAACTTTCCTTACAGTACCCGGTTCGATCCCAGAACTGTAAGTAGAGCCTGCAACACCAATAGTAGCTGCTTTTTTCGCAGGCGGAATATTGAAAGTAACTTTCCTATCATCCGATGAAACTACTCGTTCGGTAACTCCTTGCGCAGTAGGCAAGCTTCTCACCGGTTGAGAATTTTTAGCAATTTGCACCGGAGCCGTTTCAACCGTTCGTGGTTGCACCGGTCGGATTGAAGCTGGTCTAATCGGGGCTGGGGACTCATACTTCTGAACCGGCTTAACAATCGTAGGTTGAACTGGCGCGGAAGGAATAACTACTTCTCTAACTGGAGCACTTTCTTGAGTCCTAACTACCTGACTCTTCACTTCTTGATTTCTAACCGCCTGCCTAGCAACCGGTTTAAAAACCTCTCCCCTAACCACGTTTTTTGCCGCCCTTACTGGTTCAACTCCAGTACGAGCTTCTCTCACTGGGACGTTAGACAGAAACCTTCTAAGCTCCTGGTCATTAACTTCAGCTGAGTAGACTTGAGCTTCTTGCCTAGCTCCTAAGGTAGAGCTTCGAACATTGTAGCCAGCTAACTCAACTGGCCGTGCCGTCTCTCGAGTTGCAATATTCTCTTCAACAAGAGAAGAGCGGTTTGGAAGTCGCCTTCGACTAAACTCGTCTCCAACTGGAACTGAGGGACGCTGCGTTATACTTGGTTGCACGTCACTACCAGGCAACCCAGGCTGTACTCCATGTCTAGATAGAGAGCCTCGGGCTGTACCATCGGTATAACTTGGTCTGTAAGCAGAGACCACTCGGTCACCTTGTTGTTGGCGAATCGATTCAAGCTCTCTATCCAACATTTCGATCTGTCTACGCTGTTGCAAAACTCGCTTCTCTTGAAGAGTAATTGCTTGATCGGCACGATGAACTTGATTTCCTATAACAGCTCCGGCAGTTGCTCCTGATGCTGCTCCGAGAAAAGCTCCTCCTCCAAGATTTCCACTAGCAGAACCAATCAAGGCTCCAACTCCACCACCTAAGGCAGTTCCAGTCGCAGCACCAACACCGGTTGGGGTGACTTCATACTCAGGCAGACCTAGACTAGGAAACTGCCGATTCAAGTAACCACAACCCTGAAGTGCGATAGTTGCAGTTAATAACCCAGCAGATATTACGATTTTAGAGGACAATTTATTCTTCACAGCTACTAACTCCCGACATTAGAACTAAAGGATACCACCTTACCTGGCCGGTTTAACCAGACCTCGAAACACAAGCGGCGGGTCCAAAAGGCTTTGGTTTAACCCACCTGAAGAAGAAAGCGTACCGCATCGTACAGGGTCACGCCAGATAAAAACTACCCCAGAAGCATGCTCCAAACAAAAAAGCCCCCTAGAAGGGGGCTTTTTTACTGACTAGGCTCTAGCTAAAAAAGACCCTAACCAGCAATAGATTCCAGAAAATAAACCCTAGTATCTACGATAGTAGTCATCCTGCTGACGTTGGCGTCTTAATTCTTCAATTTCGCGACGCTGCCTATCTAACTCTTCAGAATTTCTTCTTTCTAGCTCTTCAATTCTGGCTCTTTCAGCAGACTGTCCATCAAGCTGATTTCCTATAAGAGCTCCACTTAAAGCTCCTGCTGCTGCACCCACTGCAACCCCGGCTCCGGCATCACCAGTCTGATTACCAATGATAGCTCCAAGACCAGCTCCGGCAGCAGCTCCCCCAAGAGCACCAGTCTGCGTGCGGTTCAAACCTCCTGCAGTACAGGCGCTCATCCCTAGAATCATCAATACCATCAAAGACTTTGTTAAATTTTGCATAGCGTTCTCCCAATAATAAGATTCGAAGGGGTAAAAGAGTAAGTTTTAAGCTGCTCTTTGCAGATTTATGTTCCCCTAGTTATAAAAAGACCAAGCTTAAAAAAGCTGTCCTGCCAAACACTCGATAGTCATCTTCTACTTTTTACTCAGAACTAAAAAACAACCCTGGGCGAGTGACTTTAGAGAAGCACCCTTCTTAAAACTATTGTTCCTAAATAGAGGACTGAAATTACATATAATATGCAACCTTGATAGGGTAGTCCAAAGCTCCATTAAAATTAACCGCTCAGAAATAATGCTATCAAACCAGAGCTGCCTTTTTCATCCCTCTAAACATAGACGAAAGACTAGCTTAGAAATTCCCAGGGGTGCCGTAACATACCAATATTACAGCTCTTTTCGTCAGTTTAAACCAATAGCCTCGCTGCTCTTTGCCGGAAAAAGCATACGAAACATCAGAACGGCTACCCCTAAACATATTGCGCTATCCGCAATATTAAAAGCAGGCCAGTGATAGCTCCCCCAATAGAAGTCTAAAAAATCAACTACTGCATCAAATCTAAAACGGTCAATTATATTACCTATCGCTCCTCCTAAAATACCAACGAGGGCAACTTGGGAAATCCTATCCCCTTTGGCATCTCGTAACATATAAAAAACAGCTAGTAGGGCGAGAAAAGCCACAAAAAGTAAAGTAATTCTTCTTTGAGTATCAGGGAGTCCAGCAAACATACCAAAGGCAGCTCCTGGGTTATAAACCAGTGTTAAGTTAAACAACCCTTCAACGATACTTACTGGACGACCTTCAGCAAGGGATTCCAAGGCTAGCTTCTTACTGATTTGATCAGCTACAAGAACCACCGCAAAGTAAAGCCATAAAAGTTTATCTTTCATAATCTACTGCGATTCAATTCTTTTTAGACTCAAAATCAAAGGTTTATCACTAATCTCAATCGACCCGAGATGTTCCTTATCTGTCTCAAGTTCCAAGTCTCTCTCTTCCATAACTTGCTCAAGCTCCAAAGCAAGTGTTTCCGACTTAACGTATTCAGTATAATCACCGATTGCGGTAGAAATCTTAGGGCAGGCCGTCATAAACTTCACTGAAATCCGATCGCTCACATGGAAATCATGGTCTTTTCTTAGTTTTTGGACACGATTTACAAACTCCCGGGCCAAACCTTCAAGTCTCAATTCAGAGGTTAAATTAGTATTTAACACCACAGTCACTTGCCCTGACGAGGCGACATTCTCTTCGCCTTCCTTGGCATCTCGACTAACAAGTATATCACCCGGTTTTAATACGACTTCCTGGAACATGAGCTCTTCGGTCTTTTCAAACTCACGAATTTCTTCAGTAGTCATTCCCTGAACCTTATTCCTCAACTCCTTCATACCATTAGAGCCTAACTTCGGGCCTAGAACTTTACCGAGGGTCTTGGTGTTCAATAGGGCCTTGAGGTTCACCACCCCTTCTTCATCAACACTGTAGTTAACTTTCTTAATATTCAACTCATCTTTGATATAACTATCAAGCTGTTTCAAACCATCCAATACGCTCTGATCGGGATGGATAACCTGGATGTCAGACAAGGGTTGGCGAACTCTTAAACCAAGATCATTTCTTAATCCACGACCCAGCAAGATCACCTCTTCGAAAACCTCCATTGCTTTCTCGAGACAAGGGTCTGTTTCAATCCCTGATTCAGATGCAGAAGGAAAAGGCGCTAGATGCACACTTTCACAATTTATCTCATCGAAGTCCGAACTAAGATTCCTAAATATCTCTTCACTTATAAAAGGTGCCAGTGGAGCTAAGACCCTTGAAAAAGAACTAAGGGCTTGGTGCAAAGTAGCGTAGGCATGAAGCTTATCTTCTCTTTCCTCCTCCGTGCCGCCACTCCAAAATCTCCTTCTGTTCAACCTAATATACCAATTGGTCAGTTGCTCAACAAAATCCAGAACTGGGTTCAAAGTAGCGTATAGTTGATACTGATCCTTTGCGTTCTCTACCCTTTCAGCAAGAGAAACCACACGGGA
>CALIEE010000110.1 GCA_938022485.1 uncultured bacterium
GCTTGTTCTAGTTCCGTGACTAAGTCCAAAACTTTCTCTCGAATATCTTCAGCGAGGGCCATAATCATCGAACCAGCTTGGCTTCCAGAGCTGTCAACATGGACAAGGGCTCGTGCCAGCCACTCTCCGGTGGATTCTAGCTGGTCAATTCTAAGCGAAATGTCTTGTATTTTAGATAATGTATCCATGTTTAACACAAAAAAACCTGTTTTCCCCACAGCAGCTGATACCGCATAATCTTCTCTATTAGATGCTGGCAGAAAGCCAAGGGTTCAAGCTCAAATGAAATTATGGGGCTCAAGAAGGTCTTTCTCGGCATTAAGCCTTAAGCGACATAGCGGCTTATAATTTATTTTTTACCCCCAAAGTAATGTAGTAACAATTCTCCGGGAACCCGTTCAAGCGAGGCAGTGAAAGAACTTTGCTTCTTCAGATTTCGAATATTCTCAGCGTTTATTAATCTTGCCACATCTCTATTGCCGGGCGACGCCATTTGAATAAATCCCCCGACTTTTTCTAGCAGAATACCTAGTTGATTATTATCAATATAAAGATTAGCCAGAGTTGGTCGATCAACTAAGTGTTCCCTTATTTTGTTGCCTAAACTATCAGCAAAAATCTTTTTATCGCTGTTTTCATTCAATCCAAGCAAAGAGTTTATTTCTTTTTCAGACATTGCTAGAAAAACACGAGTTCCTCTGTTGGTAAGAAAAGCCTCAATCCCCATAGGGTGGATAAAATATTTTACTTTATTGTCACCAAAGGTTTTTTCAGATGGGGCTGAAGTGCTGGCTTCTCCAAACATAATCGTTAAGTATTGGTCTAGCTCTTGTTTGATCTGCTCAGCCTCTTGCTCGGTTTTAGATTGAACTACCAAACTTAACTCAGGGATTGGGATAAAAAACTGCCCTGGTTTAGAGGGTTTGGCCAGTAGCGACGCCCGCTTAATGCTGCTAAGTTTTTGAGCGGTGGAAGAAGTTTCTTTACTAGTATCCACTAAGTAAGAAATTAGTGAGCCATCAAGATCAAGGTATAGCAGTGGATTGTCAGTAAAGTAAGATATTGCTGCAGAGCCTGGAGCCCCTGCAAGCTTATCAAAAGGGTCTCCTTTTCTTATAAGAGCTCTAGCGATTCCACTTGGGTTTTCAAGCATCGCTCCCTCAAAGGCTAAGTTTGTAAAAGGAGTTTTATCAATTTTTGATGGGAAAGCTTGATCTAGATCGAGGTATCCCAAATAGACTCTTCTTTCAGGGTCTCCAAAACCTTTGGTCGCCTTTTTGAAGTTTGAATCTGAGAATATCTTATTTTCCTTGGGTTTTTTTCCAACCAGAAAATCTTGGTTTAGTTTCTTGTTTGGACTGATTGAGATGAGTTTGTCCTTGGCTGAAAGGTATATTTCTTGTTTAGATCCCTCTGCTTCTATAACGCTAGTATTGTTAGATTCTGGTTCCGCAAGAGTAATTGTTTTACCAGAATTTTTTAGCTGCTCTGAAATGGTCTCAACGACTTTCTGAGAGTCGACTCCAGGAGTGGTTTCGAAAAACCCACCGCCTGTGCTTTGGCCGTCTTGCTCTGGAAACAGATAAACTAACCCACTTCCAAGAATCTCTTCAACTTTACTGTTGGGCTTAAGTCTAGCACCGGCCTTCTCGAAAACTTGTTTCCAATTAATTCCTTGGACTTTATAGGCATCGAATATTTTTACTAAACCATAACCTCCCCAAGGTGAGGCAGAGTAATCTTTAAAGCCAGGGCTAAGAGTATTAATGCTGATAAAGCCGACAGCTTCACTTGGTAGAAGGTTCTCTATTAAGGGACTGGTGCTTTGAGCTGAGCTGGATCTATTTTTAGCACTGCCATTAGGACTATTGCTCTCTTCTTCTTTTGAGCAAGAGAGGAGTCCCAAAATTAGTATAGCTGTTAGAAGATATTTACTTATCTTAACCATTCTGAACCATGTCCTATCATGAGGTTTTTATATTTTGATGGACTAGTCAGGTATCATAAGCCCAAGGGCACAGGCAAAATATGAGCTAATAGAAGTAGTTTCGAGTCTAGTTAAAAGTTTTTTTCGAACTCTAGCAGAGCTGCTGATTCTAAAAAATCGTAGGATACGGTGACGCTTTCTAGTACTCTCAGCCTTGGCTCTAGACCTCTTTTAGGGCTAAGGTGAACTTTGAACCAAGCTAGTGCTTCACCGTTGGACTTCGAGCGACTATTTATTGAAAGTCGACCTTCGTTGTTTTTATGTACGGCTAGGGTGGTAAGATCTCTAATCCAAACTAGCTTTTTTAAGCTTTTTTTAATGTATTCACCTACTGGAGCATCGAGAGCTAACTTCGCGAGCTCTCTTCCAGACTGATACAAGAAAACTGACTGAGCCAGTCTCTGGTCATCTTCCACCTGACGAAGGAGGTTAAGATCTAGATAGTCCTCCATTCTGACAAGACCTCTGTAAAAAGAACCAAATCTTTCGTATGTGTGATTAACTTTTAGTACTTCCTGAGCTGTAAAGGCATTTAAGCTGGGTAGCTGATAGTCTGAGGAACTATTCTGAACTTTCAGGCTTTTAACTTCTCTGGCCAGCTCTGACTGTCCATGAGAAACGGTCTCGGTAGAGAAGGCGGTAGGGGGTAAAATATCCTCAGCAATTACCTGTGCTGGCCAGACAACTGCAAAAATAGCAGCTGATGGCAAAACTTTTAGAAAAACTTTATTCAAAACAGCTCGCAAACCCATCTCCCTTAAATCCCCTCATTTTTAGCCTAACCAGTTCAGTCGGGCTG
>CALIEE010000111.1 GCA_938022485.1 uncultured bacterium
CCGGCTGATACCTTTGGGCTGAATCCAAATCTTTACCGGCACTAACTGCTTCTTCTTCGAGCACTGTATTCTCATTGGAAAGTCCCACTTTCTTGGACTTTATTTTCTTTGATTCCTCCAATATCTCTTGAGAATGCCTATTATAATCAGAGTTTGCTCCAGCATCCGACTCTGCTGAAAGTCTCATATAGAAATTGTCCTCAAGTTGTCCAGTTTCAACCACATAAACTAAGCCTGAGTCTGTTGAAAATTTTGTTTTCTGATCAAAATTGACCGTCAGATCAGTCGCTCTACGAACATCTTCAATTCTTAGGTTCTCTAAAGCATTGTGGATACTACTAACCCTGCTAGCGTTTAATTCACGAGATATTGAAAGTGTGGGATGTTTTAAAGTAGGACTATGCCAGAGCCGATCCAATTCAAACTCTCTTTGATATTCCTGTCCTAAAAGACGCAGCTGCTCCACTTTAACAACTCGATTTGCTAATACCGACAGGACACTCCGAGATATCCATCTTTTCGGTGTGACAGAAATATCCAGATCTTCAGAAACAAGATAGCTATTACCCTCTTGGTCAGAGACATAGTAACCACCGGAACGAATTAGTCCCGGTTGAATGTTTGAGGGAAGATCTCTCTCCGAGCCAATCAAAAAAGAGGAAAGTATTTCTCCATCTCCATCCATAAAAACAACTTCAGTCCCCTTTTCCTTGTTAAGACCTAGCTCACTAGCTTTATCTTCAGCCAAAGGAACGCTAACTGCCCCGCTCATTCGTGAAAGCTTAAACAAAAACTCTCTTACTTGTGAATATTCAGCTGGATAATTATAGCTTCCACCAACGAGCCACTTGGAATCCTCTAGCCTTAATAAAATCTGATCTGTATTTTTTATTATCTTAATCGAACGAATCTGATCCCAAGAAACTGCCCCTAGCAATGCTTTAGAATCAAGATCGGAGCTAGATTGCTGCTCCGATCTCTCCAAGAGAAAAAACACTAGGCCTAAAACCAGGGCTAATAAAAATAAAACTTTTCCGTTCATCAATATATTCAATTTAGTTTAGAGGAACTAGCTTTCAGTCGTTCCACGGACCATCATAAAACCAAAATAGATAATTAGAAGAAGAACTGGCACTAGAAACGTGTTTAATAAAAACAAATTGCTTCCCAGAGCCTCCACATCTTCCCTTAGGTTTCGCCTTACTTTTCTCAAATTACTTTGAGCTTCTGCTTTTTCTCGCCTTAAATTCTCCAGTTCTTGCATGAGGGCAGAAGAAAATACCTGTTCATCTGCTCCTTGTTTTTCAAAGTTCGACAGCCTCATGTTAGTATCATTTAGACGAGCCAAAAAGACTTCTTCTTCTCTCTTCCAGCGAAGCTGCGCCTCTTTTTCGATTTTTTGAACCAAAGTGAACGGCCGAGCAACCTTGCCTCTAGATCTTATACTAATCAACTCATTTGAACCTGACATGTTTTCAACTGCATTCAAAAAGAAAGGCAGGTTGTCATTCAGTTTAGCTGCAACTCGCCCTCCAAATGGGCTGTTCTGTATAACTACAGAGTAGGCATCTGCAATGAAATCCACATCTGAAACAATAATCACATTGGACTTATCCTCTGAAACACTTAGGTGATTAACAGACTGCTGACTTACCATTGATACAGGAGGCTCTTCAAAATTACTCCTCAACTTTCCTTCGATTCTAGCTGCAAGAACCCTTTTCTCCCCGTCTTGAGAGTATTTTTTAAGTAAGCTATCTGGCCTTCCCTGGGGACCTTGTAAGTCCGCCAGTGGGACCATATTTCCAGAGCCAGAGCTTTCAACAATAGGATTGATTTCCACCCCTTCCAGCTGCTTTGTTGTAATGTGTCCGGCCCATGGGAAAACCATTAATTCCAAGCCAGAGCTGATCACTTCATGAATGGAGAGATCATTTTGGCCCAATGAGAGCCACATAATAAATTCCTCAGGCACACCAGCCCTTCTGGTCTGGACAGATGTGGTTCGACTGGCGTCCGCCACGGCAAACTCTCTTACAAGCTCGACTCCCCAGTTAGCAGTCAATGAATTTAAATCTGAGCTATTACTCCATGGCTCTCCTTCAGGGTGAGTTGAAGGTGGAATATCTAGTTGGCAATAAGGATCGACCAAAACTAAAAGACGCCCTCCACCCATTACGAACTGATCAATTGAATAAAGCAGTCTCTCCGAAAGTTGTTTGGGATGAATCAAAACTAGAACATCTAAACCCGGAGAGATCTCACTAGCGTCTTCAGTAATTGTGACAACTTCACTAAAACCGGCTAACTGCTCAAAAGCCACCCAAGCAGGCTGCACTCCTCCCGTTTGAGGATCTGGAGCCTTAGAGCCACTCAAGTTCAAACTCGATATCAACCCAACACGTGGTCTGGATTTACTAGCCAGAGCCTGAATAAGACCACTAACCTCATATTCAAGCTGATCCTGATTATCTATATCAATATTGGGGATAACCCTTTCAGTACCATCGGAGGAAATACCAACCAAACCAAAATAAATCTGCTCTCCAGTAGGCAAAGCCAAAGGGCGAAGGCCAAACCGGTTAGCCCATTCAGAATCCTCAGAATCAGGTCGAGGGTCTAAAATTTCGAAATTAATCTTACCACCGGCAACCTTGTCATATTGTCTTAAAAGCGCCAAAACCCTGTCGCTATAAACATTCAAGGCAGGTATCGAAGCTGCATCTGTTTTGGAGAAAAAATATTTTAGAGTTACAGGCTCTTCTAGTCCCTCCAGTATCTCCTCACTACCTTCGGACAAACTGTAAAGGTTCTCTTCGCTAAAATCAGCAAACCAACCACCGAGAAGGGGTTTAGCCAAAGCATTGATCAAGAAAAATAAGACCAACAAGCCTATAACAGATAAAACTCCTGAAAATGTCCTACTCAAGATTCTTCTCCACTCAAGTCAGTTAATTTCCACGTTCATTTTCCAACACAACCCCGTTAATCATTAAAGACACCGCTATTAAGGATAAGAAATAAATGACATCGGCAGCATCAACCACTCCTCTTTGTATAGATTCAAAGTGGTAAGGAATGCTGAGATTTAGTAGGTGTCTAGAAAACCAATCTGGTAAAACTTGATAGAACGAGCTAACTAGCGGCTCAAAACCAAGAAGTATTAGAAAAAGGCAAACTGACACACTCACCACAAAGCTAATAATCTGGTTCTTAGTCATGGAGGAAATAGCCATTCCCACAGCCAAGAAGGATCCAGCCATCAGTAAACTACCCAAGTATCCTGCCCAAATAACCCCATAGTCTGGCTCACCCAAGTAACCAACTGTCAGGACTATTGGAAAAGTCATAAACAAGGAAAAGCCGATAAAGGCCCAAGCAGCTAAAAATTTACCTAGTAAGGCCTCTGACAAGCGAATAGGAAGTGTCAAAAGTAACTCTATAGTCCCTGTTCTTTTCTCCTCCGCCCAAAGTCTCATAGAGAGAGCAGGAACAATAAACAGGTAAAGCCAAGGGTGCCAGGCAAAGAAAGCACGAAGGTCAGCCTGGCCACGTTCAAAAAAACCACCCATCTTAAAAGTGAAAAAACCACTAAGTACCAAAAATACTACTAAAAACACTAGGGCTATTGGAGTGGAAAAGTAAGCTCGAAACTCCCTCTTAACAATACTCTTAATGATTCCGAAATTCACTTAGTCAGCTCCCGAAAAACATCTTCCAATCTTGATGAGCCACAACGCATATTGACCACGGTCAGGTCGAACTCCTTGGTCAGCGCTAGAAGTGACTCTAAACCTTCAAAATCACCGTTAGATGAAGGCTCGGGCAAAAACAGTCTAAACCCGGAGCCCCCTCCTTCCTCTTGGAACTCATGAATTTCTCGGAACTCACTAAAAGCAGCAATCCTTTCCCTAAACTCCTCTTTAACTTCTTCCTTAAAGGAAATATCAATAAGACCTCCAGGACCGGCCTTCTGACATAGTCCCGCTGGACTATCATCAGCAACAATTTTTCCTTCGGATACAATAATAGCTCTCGAACAAACTTCTTCGACCTCCTCCAAAATATGAGTAGAGAGTACGATACATTTGGTTTGAGCCAAGCGATTGATTAATTTTCGGACTTCATGTTTTTGGTTAGGATCGAGACCATCAGTGGGTTCATCCAAGATCAATAACTCTGGTTGATGTATAATAGCTTGGGCAAGCCCCACTCTTCTTTTAAAGCCCTTGGAGAGTTTGTCTATGCGACGATCCAGTACTTTCTCAAGAGAAACCTCCTCGACAACTCGCTCAATTTCTTTTCCCAGGGAACTACTGGCAAGCCCACGAATCTCAGCAACAAATTGGAGAAAATCTCTCACTAACATTTCAGAATAGAGGGGCGCATTCTCTGGGAGATAACCGATCAACTTTCTGGTTTCCACTGAATTTTTCGAAACCTTCAAACCACCAACAAAAGTTTCACCAGAGTCAGGAGCTAAAAAGCCCGTGATCATCTTCATTGTGGTAGATTTTCCAGCACCATTAGGTCCCAAAAATCCCACAACCTCACCCTTTTTGGCAGAGAAACTAACTTTATCAACGGCTCTGATATCAGAGAAACTTTTGGTCAGGCTTTTGGCTTCCAGCATCGCTAAAAATCAATCAGTAATAAAGCATTCATTATCTTCGACTTAAATAAATGTCGCGTCCAAAGCTCTAATCTACCCTAAGCTACCCGGGCTGGCCATCCTTTAGTCCAGTTATATAAATACTAGTATCTAGTCAATATGTTTCTTCTTGGTCACAGGTGTCGCCACTGCTAGGGTCCTCCAATCAGATTATCCCGGAGTCCCCCAAATCATGAAAAGCATCCCTTCAAATTTAGAGGTAGTAGAGACCGGTCCAAACAAGAAGGGAAGCCTATTGCTTTGCCATGGCTTGAATAATCACCCCAACGTCATGCACCCACTAAGAGATTCCCTATCTTCTAATTTTTTTCGAGCGGTAAACCTTACTTTGGATGGTCACTTTGGCCATCAAAAGTCATGCAATGGAAGTTTTGAGAGTTGGCGAAAAAATGTAGAAAGTTCTGTTGGGTGGATTGAAAAGAATTCCGAGAGCACTGACCTA
>CALIEE010000112.1 GCA_938022485.1 uncultured bacterium
TTCCTAATGAGCGACAACGAAGATAAAAGTAAAAGTAAGGTTCCTAATGGAGTGGATCCTAAGTTAGAGGATACCCTTCAGGACACTAGTTCTAGAGCAAGAAATAAGACTGTTATGCTGACTCCTGAGGTCACAGGCCAAATCCGTGACATGCTGGGTAGCGGTGTTGCCAAACCAGATAACAATGCCCCTAATGTTTCTTTGGGGAAGGGGCTTCCGGGCGCGACCGATCCCGCAATGGGTAATGGAAATGTTCCTGCAGCTGCAAAGCCAGCGACTGGAGGTTCTGACTCTTGGAGTAAACCAGGAGCTTCTGGATCTGCTTCACCAAGACCATCTGAGGTAGCCATGTCAGGTAATCCAGTTAATGGAGCAGGTTCACGGGATAAGACTACTGTTTTGAAGAGAGATCCGATGACTTCTCTTATGGGTAGTCCAGGTCTCTCCACTAATAACGGGGTAGATCTCAACGGAACAGAGGCCAGTTCACCTACAGCTCCAGCTCATTCTATGGGTGGGGCCATTGCAACGGGAGTGACTTCAAGTCCAGCTCCTGGGGTAAGTCAGACACCTTCGCCAGTGTCAGCACCTCAAGTTCAAATGGCAGCTGGAAGCCCTTCGATGGTGGCTGAGCAGAAGTCTAAGGTTGTTGCTAAGTCAAAGATCATTGGTTTCTTCATTTCTTTTGATAAGTCAGAGAATGGCGAAGTTTATGAGATTCGTTCTGGTAGGTACATGCTTTCATCAAGATCCGCTGGACAAGAGGATTACATAATTATTCAAGATGAGAGTATTTCCGCTCTACATGCGATTGTTAGGGCTACAGATGATGGAAAAATACAAATTTTGGACCAACTTTCCGAGTTCGGGACTGGGGTTATTCCTGTAGGAAAGGTAACCGAAGATGATGTCTCTGGTTCCATGGTTTCTGTGAAACATGGTGATAGAGTGAGATTTGGTAAGCGAAAGTTCGTAGTGTGTTGCGTTCCTACTCCGGCGAAATTGGCCAGCGCGGCTAATGCTCCGAATGCTGTAGGGGTGGCTCCCAAAACAGCACCTAAGCTCAAAAGTTAGGGTTTAGTTTTTAAGGTTTTTATTTTGGTTAAGTCTATTAATTAATATTGGTATGGGACGGTTCGATGGGAGACGACCATTTTCTAAATTTACAACCTGGCACTGTAGTTAACGGTCGCTATGAGATTGTAAAATGCCTAGGTACTGGAAGTATGGGCATGGTCTACGCCTGTAGACATAAAGAGCTCTCTGGCCATCTTGTAGCGATGAAAGTTTTATTTGCTGAGGTTGCTAGAGACGAGGTTGCTGCTGCTCGTTTTCGTAATGAGATCGTGGCCTCATATGGAGTCAACCATCCTCATGTGGTTCGTGCTTATGAATACTTCAAAGACGGTGAACTGACTGCCTTTACAATGGAATTTGTTGGAGGAGGTGATCTCGCAGATAGAATCAATGAGGAAGAGCCAATACCAGTTGATGAAATAGTGCAGATGATGATTCAGATGTGCTCTGGCATTCAGGCCGTGCATGATGCTGGAATTATTCATCGTGATCTAAAACCAGAGAATATATTAATTACAAGTAATGGTGATGTTAAGATTACTGACTTTGGTATCGCTCGAACTGGAACTGGTCCGAAGCTTACCGAGTATGGTGGAGTAGTCGGAACTATTGACTACGTTAGTCCCGAGTATCTGGAAAAAGGTCAAGTGGATACTCGCTCTGATATTTACTCCCTAGGCGTTCTAGCTTATGAAATGATTACTGGTTCTGCCCCCTTTAAAGGTAAGAGCGTAATTGAAACAATGACAATGCGCTTAAGGACCGATCCTGACTTGCCACATGAAAGACGTTCTGACTGCCCGGAAGAGCTCAGCGAGGTTGTGATGAAAGCCTTAGCTCGGGATCCTCAGGAAAGATATCAAACCTCCAGTGAAATGATTGGAGATTTGATGGCTCTTATTGAGAATCAAGAGGGTAAGAAAATTTACGATCCGATTTTGAACCCCAAATTGACAGTTGGAGTTGAAACCTCCGAAACAGTAAAAACTCAACCTGAGATTGTTTCAGATGCTGAAATGGCTCTAGTTGGCAGAGCTCCTTCTCCTTTGGAGCAATCTACATCTCGCAACTCAGTAGTCGCACAACCTGCTGGGGGTGGAGTGCAGGAAGTATATAGTAGTGGTGGGGTAGAGGATGTTAGCAGCGATCCGGCTCGCATAGTTAATCCTGATTTAGAGGGAACGGTAATGTTGGACTCTTCTTCAGTTGACCTGTTGAAAGCTAGTAGGGGAATGACTGGTGGTGTTGATGAGGGAGTTAGAAGCCAACTGGCAGATGTTGTTGAGGGTCCTAAAGATCGTATTGAGGAAGATGATTACGAGCCAGAGCCCGTTTACCCTAGAAGCTACGAGCCGCTCGTAGATGTTTTGCCTAAGCCACAATCTATTGCAGAACTTAGCCGTAAGACATCTGAGGATTCCACTAGTCTTAGAGTTGATGATAACAATCTTTCGGACAGTAGGCTAAAAGAGCTTTCCAGTGAAATTTACTCTCCCGATGAGCCAGGTCTTATTTCGACCATTCTCAAATTGTTTTTGATGATTCTTTTTGCATTCATCGTGGGAGTGTTATTGGTTCCGTTTTTTGAAAGTTTTCTTGAAACAGAAGAGTCCAACCAGCCTTTTGTGTCCTTAAAGGATGGCTAATATTTACAAATTTATTGGCCAATTTCTTTTGATGGTTCTTTTTGCCTTCATCATTGGAGTGCTTTTGGTTCCTCTTTATGAGTTTTACCTTGAAAATACAGAGTCTAAGGAGCCCTCTTTGTCTCTGGAAGTTGACTAAAGACTAAAGATTTTACTGATTTTGGTTTCGTCCTCGGGGTTTGATTTGCCGCATTACCTTATTTTTTATCGGTTTAGATATTTTTTGTTAAATCGAAAAACCTAAGAATTACAATTGCTTAGGTTGAGAATAATGTCATTTTGCCCTAAATTTATTATTTCTGCACCATTGACCAAGACTAGTCCATCTAAAAGACTGTAAATTAGCGTAAACAGGTTTAGTTTTTAAGAGTAGTTGACGTTAATTAGTATATAGACAAATTTGGCGGTCAAATTGAAAGTTTGTCTTTGTATTGGTGGGGTTAAAGAGTAAATGAGTTCGGTAACATAGTATGCGCATTTTGATTGTTGACAAGACGGCAGAAGGCCAGGCGATGTGCGCCAGACGGGTTGAGGCTTTCAACCAAAGTGATGTTGAGATGCTTGACCTTAGAGTTAAGCTTGTTCTTGATAAAGACTGGGCTTCGCAAGTGCACGACGCGGATGTCTTAATTCTTGGTTCTGGTTTAGGTGATCAGGGACCTCAAATTGCTCGGACTGCCCTATCTCAAATGCCATGGTTGCATATTGTTCTTTACTGCACTGAGGAAGATTATTCAGGTGGTAAATTTAGAGCAGCTCATGCCGCAGGAGTTAGAAAAGTATTACCTGACAACTCCAGTCCCTTAGATTTACTTCAAGAGCTTGTTGCCCTTTATTCCGAATTTAGAAGAGAGGGGAGAATAAGAGAAGGTCGAGTAATCTGTGTTACTCACGCAAAGGGTGGGACAGGAGCCACTAGTTTGTGTGCAGCGCTTGCCGAAGTTTGCAGCGTGCATCAAAGACGAACCATGCTTTGGGATATGGATGTTGAAACTAGAGACTTATGCCGCTCTCTTACCGTAAATGGCGCAGAAGCTAAGGTTGTTAGTAGCTGGGTAAACGGCACAAGAGATATTTCAAGAGATAGTATTTGTGATGCATTGATTCCGGTAAGTCAGGATGTTTCAGTTTTAATGCCCCCTGATAGTATGGCTGAGTCTATGGACTTCGTTTGCCACACTGATGGAATGGCAATTTGTCAAAGGTTACTCGACCTAGCTCGAGCAATGCATGATGTTATTTTAATTGATACTGGTGGTAGAATAGGACCTGCCACGGGAGCTCTTATGAGAGTTGCTGATGAAGTATTAATTGTAATTGATGATACAGTTTTAGGCCTGACTGCTTTGGATCTATTCTTAAGTTATGCGAAAGCATTGGTTGTGGGACCAGATAGAATTAGTTTTGTAGTCAAT
>CALIEE010000113.1 GCA_938022485.1 uncultured bacterium
TAAGAAAAAGACGACTACTAAGAAGAAGTCTACAGCTAAGCGTAAGCCAGCTAAGAAAAAGGCGACTACTAAGAAGAAGTCTACAGCTAAGCGTAAGCCAGCTAAGAAGAAGACTACTGCTAGAAAGTCTGCTGTTAAAAGGAAGAAGCCAGCAAGGTCTGCTTCCAGAAAGAAGACTACTGCTAGAAGAAAACCAGCTAAGAGAAAAGCTAGACGTTAAGTTTTATTTTAGTGGTTTGGTAGTAAGAAAAAGGGGGCTTCGGCTCCCTTTTTTTGTTTGAGCCATTCCATTTTAATCCCTTCTCTTCGTTGGGCGAGAGTTTCATCGCTGCGACGTGCAACAAGCACGTCTCACTCCTCAACTATCACCCGCCTCCACAGGTAATTAAAATGAAATGGCTCAGGTCTTTAGCTTCTGATCGTTGGTCGAAAGTTTACTTTCTAACACCGATTTTCGAGTTCTATAAATTTGTTAGGTGTCTTTATCTATCTGCTGGATGATTTACCCATCTCTTATGGGAATTTCGTTCATCTTAAGCGGATTTATACCTTCCAAGCATCCGACATTGAAGCCATATTGGTTTGGATTAGACCTAGGCTGGTGATGGGTATAAATACCACAGTTTGAGCAAAAATAGTGTTTTGCGGTCTTGGTGTTGAATTGATATCTCATAAGGAGCTCTTCTCCTTTGATAATTTTAATTCCATCTAGGGGAACCGAGGCTGCAATTGCACCCCTTCTTCGGCACATAGAACAATCGCATCTCCGTACTTCGGTCAATCCATCTGGTAAATCAAGTTCTATTTCTACGCCACCGCAATGACAGGTAGCTTTATGTTTTTTAGTATTTTGGTTCCATCTACTTCAGTGATTTTTCTCATTGAGGTGATTCTCCAAGTGTATGATCATCGGGTGCTCAGTTTTTCTTATGCCTAGCAGGCACCTTACACCGGAATTCCAGTGTCTCGACAATTTCTTTTTGAAAGCATAAGGTTGGGAAAACCTTTTTATTGGTCTTATGGCGAACAACCCGGAACAACTTACAAAATCCCTTCTCGAAGGCTCGGTGCCTGCCTTAGCTAGAGTTCTTTCGCTAATAGAAGACGGTGGGGCTCGTGGACAACAATGCCTCAAACTACTTTACCCTCATACCGGAAATATTCGGGTAATTGGGGTTACCGGCTCTCCAGGAGCTGGGAAGTCGACATTAGTTAATGGCTTGGCTGAGGAGTTGGTCAAAGGAGGAAAGAGGGTGGCGATATTGGCAGTTGACCCTTCCAGTCCTTATAGTGGCGGGGCAATCCTTGGTGACCGAATCAGGATGAGCTCGGCAGCGTCTGACTCGGGGATTTTTATTCGTTCTATGGCAACCCGTGGAGCGCTTGGTGGCTTAGCTCCCAATGCGGCTGAAAGTATTTTTGCATTGGATGCAGCGGGCTTTGACTACGTTATTTTAGAAACTGTTGGTGTAGGTCAGGCTGAGGTTGAGATTGTGGGCTTGGCTGACACTGTAGTTTTGGTACTTGTTCCTGGCATGGGTGATGGAGTGCAGGCTTTAAAAGCTGGAATAATTGAAATTGCCGATATTTATGCCATCAACAAATCTGATTTTGATGGCGTTGAGAAGCTTGTTAAAGAACTTAGAACAGTGATGAGTCTTGCTGAGAATGTGGAATGGGAACAACCTTTGGTTAAAGTAATTGCCACTGAGAAAAAGGGCATAGCTGATCTCGTTGAGAAAATTGCAGTTCATCAAAAGTGGTCTGAGGAGTCTGGAGAGGCCCAAAAAAGAAGAGGTAGGTTTGTTGGTGAGGTTGTAGAAAAAAGATTGGGGGAGCGACTTTTTTCTCACGCAAAGGATAGGCTTAGTTCGGATGGAGAGCTTGATCGGGCTCTTCAGCAGGTTAGCACTCGAGAAATTGATCCTGTTGCTGCTGTAGAAAGATTAATGAAATTTTTAAACATCAATTAGACTGAAGTCATTTTAGATTCAGGCCTAAGCAATAAATCCTAACTTTTTTTGAAAAGACCTTTACTGGCAATCCTTGCCATTATTTCGCTCGTACCTCCACCTATGGTGTTTAGCCTTAGGTCTCTTAGCCACCTTTCGGGACTAAATTCAGTAGTATATCCATAACCACCATGAAGCTGAAGACAACGGTCAGAAATTTCTATTGCTCGCTCACAGACATAAAGTTTGGTTAGGCTTGTTTCAGTACGACAGTCTTTTCCCTCGAGCAGTAGGTTTAGAGATCTATGACAGCTAGCTTCACAAAGATTTAGATCCGTCCAGGCTTCGGTAAGGTATTCCCTAGTTAGGTCAAAGCTAGAAAGAGTTTGGCCGAACATAGATCTTTCATTTACGTAGGCAACTGTTTCCTTAAGGCATTGCCTAGCACCGGCTAGAGAGTTTAAGCTGAGCATTATTCTTTCCCACTCAAGCGAAGACATCGACTGGTACCAACCTTGGCCAACTTGCCCAAGCAAGGCGTCATCAGGCAAATGCATTTCAGAAAAACTTAGCTCTGCTGTGTCAGAAGAATGCCAACCCATTTTATCCAGCTTTCTGCTGACAGAAAATCCAGGCAATGAGGTATCAACGATAAAGGAACTATAACCATCGTACTCAGCATCAGGATCTGTTTTAGCTAAAACAATTACAAAGTCAGCCCTAGCCCCATTAGTGATGAAAATCTTAGATCCGTTGAGTTTCCAACCGTCAGTAGTTTTCTCTGCTTTAGTTCTAATCCTAGTTAAGTCACTCCCGGCATCGGGTTCAGTAAAAGCGTAGGCTCCAATAATATTTCCTTCTACTCCCGCTGGTAGCCAACGAGACTTCTGTTCTTTAGATCCGTATCTTTGAATTGCGGGCAAAATAACAAGTGAATGCATGTTTACTGCTGTAGTGAAGCCAATAGATGGTGTTTTTCCGAATTCTTCGCACCAAGCGGAAGCTAGCCTAAGGTTGCCACCTGCTCCTCCATACTCTTCACCAATCAGTACTCCAAGAAATCCTTGGGCTCCTAGCTTTGAAAAAATTTCATCTGGAAAATGATGATTGTCTTCCCACTCATCTATATTTTCAAGGACCTGCTGTTCCAAAAACTTAGAAATACTTCTTTGGAAAATCTTCTCTTCTTCGTTGTAATAAGCCATTTGATTATAAAAATAGATTCTTACCTGATTTGATTATAGAGGTGGTCAGAGATATGGTCTCACACCTAAATGCTTTAGTTTAGTCTATTGTAAGGAGAGATTTATGGCCAGTAAGGATGATGTAGTTGCTGTAATTAAAGAAATTATTGACCCAGACCTGTTCATTGATATTTGGACGCTCGGGTTGATCTACGATATCGAGATCGAAGAGAAAATTTGTACAGTGACGATGACTTTTACCTCAGCAGCCTGTCCAGCTGGTCCCATGCTTGTGGATCAAGTTAAAACTAAGACGGAAGGAGTTGAGGGAATTGATGAGGCAAAAGTGGAGATAACTTTTCAGCCACCTTGGGAACCTTCCGATGATTTAAAAGCTCACTTAGGACTTCTGTAAGATTTACGGATTTAGTGTCTACAGAACTGTAGAGTCGTAAAAATTATCCGATAGAAAATCAGTAATTGCAGAGTAGCCAGGAAGCAGTGGTTGGAAAGGCACCCAAGCCTCGGCAACTACGATTCTTCGATGACCAGCTAAATTCTCATTTCTAATATTACCAGTGATTTCTCCGCCAGCTAGGCCAAACCTAGTATAGTCGAAGTATAGGTTATTTAGATCGCTCCCGTTGAGGATTGGTGGAGTGTCGGGGTCAGAATCGTGGTCTGTATACTGTTGAAAAACCCCACCTCCTACGTCTTCGAGTTGCCCCTCGTCGGTTCCTAAAGATGGGCTAATGCTTAGTCTATCGAGATTACCTGAATCTCTTCCGAAAACGCTGATAACAATTTTTGAGCCTTCATTTAGATTTTCGCCTAAGGCTTCTATTTTAAGGCGTTTCTCATTTATACAGAAGTCTAGATGAGTGCCTGGTAGGTCTGAACCACAGTCTCGGTAAGCTAAGCTCGCCGCCTCTCGACTTAAAGATGCGGCCATCTGCATGTTTCGAAAACATCTTGAATATTCAATTCCAGCGAAGACGATCAAAGCCATAACAGGCCAAACCATCGCGAATTCTAGTAATATAGCTCCGTTTTCGTCTTTGATTGATTTCCGCATTTTAAACCCGATTTCATGACAATAGAGAAATAGCTCCAAGCGCATGTAGCACGAGTGAATAAACGGCATAAATCAGCTAAAACTTGAGTTTGATTTATGGTTTTGCCAGAAATAGCAAGTGATTATAGGGCCTTGTAAGCTAGGTGAAATGAGGGTGATTTACTTTTTACTTAGCGTAGTTAGCTAATTTATACTTTCAGCTATTTTATTAAGGGAAAAGGCTTAGAAGTCCGAAAAACTGTTAGAGAGTGGTTTATAGTTTTTTTGATTGTTAGCTAATTGGAGAAAGAACTCCTGTTCTTAAAATAAGGTCCTAGTTCTATGGCTACTGGTAATAAAACTAAAAAGACCGAGAGAAGTCTGTCCGACTTTGAGCGACGCCTGTCAGCTAATGAGAATAATAATGACTTTTCTACGCTTCCAGATATCTACATGATATTGCGCCTAGATGCCCATCGAGTAGGGGATTGGGTAGTAGATAACTCTCAAGATAATGAATATCCTTTTTGTAGTTCGTTTCAGAATGCTTTAGTGGACGCTGCTCACCGTCTAATTATGGGACCAGTGGTTGGCTGCTTTGCGTATATTCATGGAGATGAGATCTCCTTGCTTTTTACGGCTAATGAATCCTCTAATCCCAGAAAAAGAAGCAAGCTAATTTCTACTCTTTCCTCGTATGCTAGTTTATTTGTTAAAAACTATTCCGAATCTTCTAATATTGTTTTTCATTCAAAACTATCTGAACTTCCCTCGAAAGAAGCAGTAGTCGAATATTTTATTTGGCAACGGCTTGTGGCTGTAAGGAATTCAGTGAACTCAATCCTGATTAAAGGATGTGGGGATGATAAATCTGCAGCTAAGGAAGTGGTTCAAACTTTGAACTCACTCACTGTGTTCGAGAGAACTAAATATCTAGAGGATATGGGAGTAGATTACTGGAGTTTAGATCCTTTCATTCATACTGGAACTTACTTGGTTCGAGACCCAGGAAGTCTTGAGGGGCAAATTAAAAGGTTATTGGGGTTTGAAGGCCCAGCAACTCTTGACACAGACTCATTTGCGACTCAGCTATTGCCAGTTTTAGAGGATTCTTTGGCTTTCAGTGCTCCTGCTATTTCCGATCGAAATATTTTGGCCAGTCCGGTAGTTATAAGGGAAGACTTGGGTACGGTTTCCCTATCAAAATTCGAAAATCCTGGGGCGAAGAAAGTCAAAAGCGATTCTAAACCTGCAAATGCAGAATCTCGAGGACGTAAAAATAAGCCTAGTCCTGGGGGAAGATTTAGGGTGTCTGGAAATCAAAGTAGTAAAAAAACAAACTCTTAAGTTTGGCGCTTAACTTGGAAGTTGAGCTAAGAGGAAAGGTTTCACAATAATGCACATAAACTTGGGATTTTCCTTGCCCCATCGTTGAATGTCTTCTTCAGATGGTTTCGAAATCACCCCTTCAGCGATCCAACCTTGTACAGTTTCAGTATTATCTTCAGCGATTTGACTGGCAACCTCAGACAAAGAAAGCTGGGAAGAAACAATTATTATACAGTCTTTGGCTAATTGTGGTCCTAATTCGTTCCACTTAGCTGAGCCAATTTCGTTTTCCAATTTGTTTTCCATTGTAAAAATAAAAGTAGTTGTTAGGGTAAGACAGCTCTAGTTGAGTGCCAAAATATTTTTTCCTGCACTCTCCAGAAATATTTTTGTTTTCGAGCGATGACATACGCTGGGACTAGAAACTCTTTGTGTCTATCAATAACTTCTTCGATTGACCCAAAAGACAAAGCTCTTCCCGGCGTTTTGGTATGCATTCGGGCGAAGTTATAGTAAAATCTTTTGGTGTCGTCATCTGAATGAAAAGAAAAAAATTCTCTCAGAAACTGCCCATCTAGGTCGTAGTATTTAACCTCCAAGCGAGGTTTTCCTTTCTTGTCAGAGGTTTTTTCGAAATACATCGTGTCCGGCTGCATAACGTGAGCATCTTTCATCAGCCTGGCTTGTTTTAGCTTGGTATCTGGGTCCACTAGCGCAACGCCACATCCGTGACATTCTCTGGCAGAGATATCATTTTCAGCTCCACAACCGTCGCAAATCTTGAAACGGAATCTATAGCCGCAGGGCTTGATATCCATATTTTGTTGATCTTCAGCAGCCCCTCGGCACTTTCGTCCAAAGTGTTCGATTACCTGACCTTCGTCATCGGTAATTCCCCAGAAATCATTGTAGAAACCACAGTCGGGGCATTCAATTTCTACTGGACTACAGTCTTCTCGAGGTTTACGTCCATCAATCTCTGGGTCAAAGATATTATGAGCTGAGTTAGTGTAGTCAAGGACCAGACAATCAGATTTACCGGGGAAGAGTCTTAGTCCTCTTCCAATGATTTGCTGGAAGAGACTGACTGATTCAGTAGGTCTCATGATAGCAATCAGGTCTATGTGAGGGGCGTCGAAACCTGTGGTTAGAACTGATACGTTAACTACATACTTTAATTTTTGATTTCTAATGTCTTCAATGATCTGATCTCGAACTTCATCTGGAGTATCTCCCAGTATGAGGGCTGATTGATCTTCTGGTAAATGTTTTAGGACTTCTTCGGCATGTCTCACAGAGCCGGTGAAGATTAGCACTCCTTTTCGGTCGCCAGCTATTTCAACGATATTGTTTACGATTACCGGAGTAATTCTTTTCTGCTCCTTAATTATTTTTTCAATTTCTTTTGTGCTAAAATTTTGTCTACCAGGATCTAGTTCTAAATCTGAGAAGTCGTAAGCTGCAACAGGTGAATCTATCCTAATAGGTCTAGTTAAAAACTCGCGATCTATTAAGTCCTTTATAGTTACTTCGTAGATGCATCTTTGAAACAGCCGCTTTTCTTCTGTGCGGAGTATGCCTTTGTAGTGATATTGGTAAATCCAACCTAGGCCTAGTCTATATGGTGTCGCCGTGAGTCCAAGTATGCACAGCTTTGGATTTTCAGAGGCTAGTTTACCGATTACCTCTTGATATTGAGTTTCTCCTTCAATAGAGACTCGATGACATTCATCGATGATCAAGAGCGAAAAATCTTCAAAGAAATTTTTTGGAGCCCTGGCTACTGACTGAATACTGCCGAAGATTACTTTTTGATCATGGTCTTTCTTTCCGAGTCCAGCTGAGAATATTCCGGCCTCCAAGCCAAAGGACTGGTATTTTTCGCAATTCTGCTCAACTAGTTCTTTTACATGAGCTAAGACCAGTACTCTTCCGCGAGCGAGCCGAGCCAGTTCAGCTACTATTAGGCTTTTACCTGCGCCCGTTGGCAGAACAATGACAGCAGGTGCCCTTTGCTTTCGAAAGTGTTCAAGGGTCTGATCAACTGCTTCCTGTTGATAGTCTCGGAGTTTGTAGCCCATGCTAGTGTGTCGTTAATTACCACTGGTCTGTTTCAGCTGGGCAGTGTAGGCCTTTTTGACATTTGATAAAAGCAAAGGTTAACTTTCCACCAAGTTAAGAAAACTATTGGAGATTCTAGTGAAAGAGCTGTTAGCAAAAGAAATAGCCGCCAGGGTAAAAGATGGTCAAGTGATTGGTCTAGGGTCTGGCTCAACCACTGAGCTAGCGATAGTGGAGATAGGTAAGAGAATTCAAGCCGAGGGTATTTCCGTAAAGGGAGTGCCAACTTCTTTGCGTTCAGCCAATGTGGCTCGAGCTGCTGGGATTGAAGTCTTAGATCCAGAGACCGAGGTGGAAATCGACTGGGCTTTTGACGGAGCTGATGAAGTTGATCCCCAGCTTAACTTAATCAAGGGTGGGGGAGGTTGTCATACCAAAGAGAAAATAGTTGCAAGGAGAGCTGGCGGAATAGTGGTTCTTGTTACCGAAGAGAAGCTGGTTGAAACCCTAGGCAGTAAGTTTGATTTGCCAATTGAATGTATAGCCTCAGCTAAATCCTACGTTGAAAAGGAACTTTTGAATCTTGGAGCTAAAGAGGTTTCTGTAAGAAAAAGTTCTGAAACATATGGACCGGCAAGAACCGAAAGCGGAAATATTATTATCGATGCAAAGTTCTCACCCCTTGACGCTAGTTTAGAATCAAAAATTAATTCTATAACTGGAGTTGTGGAAAACGGCCTCTTTGTGGGACTGAGCAAAGAAGTTTTAGTCGCTCAGGGTGGAGGAGTTCGGGTGTTGGAAGCTAAATAAGAAACTTCTTATTCTTACCAACGACAGCGACCTTTTTTTGCCACCTTCCACCTTTCCATAACAGTGGGTCTTAAGTAATGAGGTTTACTAGGGGCAGGTAGATCTAATGCTTTTTGTTCGCCGAAAGCTACCTGTCTAGCTGTTTCAACGACATTATCTAGAGACAATCTATCCAGCTTAGTTTCAAGAGACGATAAGTCATCTTGATCGCTGATTGGAATTTTCCCTTGAAAATAAACTTCACCAGCATCTAACTTAGTAACAACCTTGTGTATTGAAATCCCAGTTTCTTTCTCGTCGTTGTAGAGCTCCCAGAACGCAGGGGGCATACCTCTATACTCAGGGATTAGTCCTTGGTGAATATTGATCATACCTAGCTTAGGAACTGAAAAGATTCTTTCCTTTAAAATTTTCGCTCCAAATACAACCCCGAGCTCGCAGTCGAGGTCTTTAATTAACTGAGCTGTTTTTTTTGAGTTCATTAGGGAAACAATACTTAGATCCGCCTCAGCCACTCCATCGAGTAAACGGTCTTTTCCAGCATCTACGTTGGTAGCTTTGTCTATGAAATTATCCCGCAGAAAAACCCATGCTCGATAAGGTATCCATATAGGTCCATTGTTTTTGACGTAGGCAAGCTGGGCCTTGAGTCTTTTCTTGATTGAGTTTGCGGGGCGATGGAAGACGACATGCACAGATTCCACCCAATCGGCATTTTTCAGGCTATTGTAAAGTTCTAAGGTCTCTGGTGAGTTCACTTGTGTAACTACCGCAAGTTTGACTTTGCTTTGTTTAGCCATTGTAAAGCTCCCAGTAAGCATCGCTCATAGCCTTCATCGAGTATTTTGATTCAGCAAGTTCTTTGGAGCGATTCCCAAAATTTTCGAGTAAGGAAGGTTTTTTAAAGAGCTTTAGTAATTGCTCAGCAAGTTCTTCAGGTTGGTCTTTATCAAAAAGCCAACCGTTTGAGTTGTTTTCTACTAGCTCGGAGTTTCCACCAACGTCGGTGCAAGTTATCGGCAGTCCATGCATCATTGCTTCAGTGATACTGCAAGATAAGCCCTCTGTGTCGGAGGAAAGAGTGAAACAGTCGGAGGCTGACAGGAGTTTGCTAATATCTTTTCGAAAGCCAGCGAATATTATCTGCCTTTCAAGACCTGCCTCCTTTACGGCTTCTTCCAGGGAAGGCTTTAAAGGTCCATCGCCACAAATCAGTAGCTTAATTGAAGGGTAATCTATCAACTTTTTCCAAGCTTCGATAAGTCTCCAATGTCCCTTAAGCTCGACAAGTCTTCCAGCAGTCATTACTACCAAATCTGTTTCTTTGAACTGAAAACTTTCTCTTAGAGCTTGGAGCTCTTCTTTCGTCGAGTTTTCAGCTTCGGCAGTGCCGTTTGGGATGGTAAGAATATTCCCAACTGGCGGAAAAGCATTCTGTTTTACGTAGTTTTCAATAAATTTAGCTACAGTAACTAGCCTATTGCTTCCCTGATAACTTAGGCCTAGCGCTTTGCAACGAGTCCAAGATTCTTCAAGCACGTAAACGTCGTGTAAGGTTCCAATCCCTTTAACTGAGCTGTTGGCAAGGGTGGTTAAACCACCAGCGAAAACAGGGCCAAAAAGATGAGAGTGTAAAACATCAACTTTTTCTTTCGCTAATACTTTTCTGAGGTAGGATGCAAAAAGCGGAAGCTTGTAGGAGGATTTGTAAAGAGGTGTTTTCTCTAGCCTGACTTCAGGAACACCTAAGCCCTCAGTCATTGATGCCAGTTTATCGTGGTCGAAGTGAATTAGAAGAGGTTCATCCCCTCTCTTAATAGTTTCTTCGCACAGCCTATAGATAAGGGTCTCAGCCCCGCCCATTACATGAGTATCAATAAAGTGTGCTATTCGCATATTTAAATAATTATTTAAACAGGCCTTCTAAGACTTTTCCGGCAGCTCCACCAATAGCTTCCCCAAAATCATTTCCACTATTGTTTTGTCGAGGAGCGGTAGTTCCCTCGCCAGACCCTTGCTCAGAGCTAGGCTGTCTTTTCCTGCTACCACCAAGGAGTCCATCCACTAAACCTCCCCCTACTTCTCCGAGACCTGGGAGCACTTTGTCCAATTCTTTTACAGCAGCTTTCTTTGCTGTGTTTCGACCAGCTCGTTGAATAATGTCTTTCATATCCGGGAGTACAAGAGTCCGTCCTCCAGCTGAGGCTTTGATTAGGACCGGTACAACTATACCACCATCTCTATCTTGTATTAACTCAAGCTTTGGTTCTTTTAGAATCATACTGTCAGCGAGCTTGGCAGTTAGCCTGAGTCTGGCGTGAATCGACTTGCTTCCGTCTGCAATACCAATCCAGCCATCTCCATCCAGTTGATATAAGTCATGATTGAGGGCGAAGCTTGAAATATTTAGCTTCCCTAGTTTTAAAGAGGAATTGAAGGTAAGGGAGTCAAATGCTGTGTTTGTAGCCTGAAGCACTTCCTTTCTCTTGTCAGGGACAAATTGGTTTAAAGGTACTCCCAAGCCGGGGATGCCCTTCATGCCACCAAGAGTTTGACCAATAATATTGATTCCTTCAATGGCCCCTTTGCCAACTTTAGCTGAAGATGTTCCACCAGCGGTGGCAACAGGATTGGACAATTTGGTAGAGACCGCCGATTTTACTGACTCTATGGTGCCAGTAAGATAAATTTTTGAGTCTGGCATGAAAGTCTTAGAAATCACTGCGGCATCAAAAGTCGAACCATCGACCTTAAAGTCTGACACACCACCGGGAGCGTTGTTCACTAGGCCGGAGAATCCAAGATTCCCGCCAAAAGATGTAACCTTGGAATCAGTGATGCGAATTGAGTCCTTATTTAGCGCAGCGTTTAAAGAGATACCTTCGATCGGAACTTCTGCTACGCTACTTTCACCAGCGACTAGTTTGATTTTTCCATTTCCACTTAAGGAATAGTTACCACTGATATTTACCTTATTTAAAAAAGCATTATTCAGAGATTTATTTTCTTTGCCAATTGCGGCCAATAACTTGCCAGGTTCTAGTTTTTCAGATTTTACGTTGAAGTTGGTATTGGGCTTTAGAAAATTGGAGATCTGGGCATCAACCACCATGGTTTGCTCAGCGACATTAAGAGCCATTGCTTTAATATCGAGGTTCTCTCCTTTAAACTCCAAATCTCCGTCTATTCCAGAGATAGGTATTCCTCCATCTCCAACTGGAGCTTTCAATGACACACCACTTAGTTTCATCGGGCCCGATATTTTTAATTTTTGACCTTTATCGATTGAGAGGTCGAAAGATGAATTACCCTTTAGTTGAAAATCCACAACCGGCTCCACGAACTTTGCTAACTCTTCTAGAGGTAACGAGCCAGTCTTGAGCTTTAATTTGGCTGCTCCACCAGGAACAATATTACCCGAGGCTTGCAGATTTATTCCACCTAGCTTTATCTTAACGTTGTCTAACCTAGTGGCCATATTTGAAATGTTTTCTAGTTTAGCTTGGGCAGATAGATTTAAGGTTTCTCCTTTTTGCTTCTTAAATAGACCTTTCATGGCGACAGCAGCAGCTGAGCCATCAAGGTTAATGTCAATGACAGGTTGTCCACCATTCATTGAAACCTTACTATTTAAGGCCAACTCTTCATCTAAGGAAATATCGCCAGTGTTGATTTTGTAGGCTCGAAGAATTTTACTAAGACGCTTTAAGTCCAGTGATGAGACGTTTAAATCTAGATCGCCATCAGGAAGACCACCGTTGAAACCTTTTAAGGCCCCGGTGAGTTTGAAGTTGTCAGACTGTCTACCTAGAAATGAAAAGCTGGCGTCTACTAGACCTTTTTGATTGCCCTCTTCAAGACCAATTTCCGTAACTTTGACACCGAAGTTTGAGATTTGAAAGTTTTGAGCGGGGCTTATGCTTTCATCTTGAAAATGGACTTTTAGGTTCTTAATCTCGGCCTCGTCAACGCTAAAAGAGACTTTGGTTTCTTTTTCAGACGATTTAACCTCAGGGGTGGCTGTTTCTTCACCTTTCGTACCCAAGGCGATTCCTCCCACTTTTAAATCCCCGGAAGCCGAACGCTGAATTTTAACTTCACCTCCATCGATTTCAAACTTTGAAACAGCAAGCTTGCCGGAGAGCATGTCGGATAGACTAGCTTTAAGAAGCAGCTGATTGACTGAGGTTTTCTCTTCACCCTCTCCAATAGAAATGTCTTTTACAGCTAAACCTATTGTCGGTACGAACTGAACACTAATTTCTCCAAGTTCGACTGGTTGTTGAACCGCCTCTGAAATCTTCTGGGTTAGTTGCGGTTTGAATTTTTCAATCACTGGGTTGAGATTGAATAATAGAGCTGTAACTGCAATTCCAGCTAAAACGGCTAGGCCGATTAAGATTAAGAAGAGTTTTTTCATGGTGAATTTAAGGGCTCGTAAATTATAATGAAATTAGGTCTGTTGAAAACGGTCTCCAAAAGTAGACGTTGGAGAGAGACATAGCATTGATAAAGCACTTTGACGAAACCCAGATAAAAGCTTCATTTTAGATCGAAACCCAAGGCTCAACCCATAATAAGTTCCTTGAACTTAAATAAAATTTGAGGTCCTGGAGGCTTGAGCTTATGCCCAAATATAGATATTATTTTTATGCTTAAAAAGAGAGCGGAGACTTTGCTTTTAGTTGTCCTTAGTCTCGCCTAGAAAGCCTAGTCTTTTACCGCGTATTTAGAGAGAGTTGTGGGACTTCCAGAGAATTCAGAAAGTATAGATTCAGCCAATTTATCGGTGATGATAGTCGCTGGTGAAGCCAGTAGTGACCTTCATGCGGCTAATCTTGCTAAGTCCATTGCCAGTCGTATTCCCGGAGCTGAAATTTTTGGAATGGGAGGCACTGCCCTTCGCGAAGCCGGAGTTGAGACAATCGTCGATTCGGAAACTGCGGCATCTGTGATGGGATTCACTGAAGTTATAGGAAAACTTGGTGATTTAAAAAAGGCTTTGAAAAGTTTGGTTGAAGCTGCTGAAACTAGAAAACCGGACGTAGTTGTTCTAGTTGATTTTCCTGACTTTAATTTCTTTTTAGCTCGTGGAATAAAAAAGAGTAAGAAGTTTTCCCGTGTTCCTAAAATAATGCACTTCATTACGCCTACTATTTGGGCATGGAGAAAAGGTAGAATAAAAACGGTGAAACGATACATTGATAAGGTCGCTCCTATATTTCCTTTTGAGGAAAAATTTTTCAGTGACTCAGGGGTGCAAGCCGAGTATGTGGGTCATCCGTTCTTAGACTCTGAAATAGTGCAGCCTCAGAGAAAAGACTTTTTGTCTCAGGTAGGTCTTCCTGAAAATTCTGAACTAGTCGGTATAGTGCCTGGTAGTAGGAAAGCTGAAATAGAACTTTTACTTCCAGTGATGGTTGAGGCCTATCAACTATTGAAAAAATCTCACCCAGAGCTAAAAGCACTTCTACCGGTGGCTCCATCTTTAAAAAAGGAATTTATTGAAAAATTCATTCCGAATCACTCCGACATTGTTTTGGTAGATGGGAGTGCTTTTGAGGTGCTTTCCTTATCAAAAGTATCTTTGGTTGCATCGGGCACCGTGACGGTTGAAGGAGCTTTGGCTAAAGCTCCGATGGTAGTTGCCTATAAAATGAGTGGCGTTAGTTATTGGATAGCTAAGCTGTTGATACGCGGTTTAAAAAGTTTCGCCATGCCTAATATCTTGGCCAATGATAAGTTCTTGCCTGAACTGCTCCAAGAGCAGGTAACCGCCGAAAACTTAGCCTCCGAGGCAGAGAAATTTTTGGTGGAGGAAGAATATTCCAGTCAAGTTCAAGAGAAACTGGAGGAAGTTCATTCTATGTTGCATCTGAAAAAAGAAGATGGAAGAGGATCTACAGCCTCAGAGCGTGCTGCGACAATCGCCCTAGAGCTTGCAGGAGTTCAAGTTTGAGAACTGAGACTTCAAATAAAGTACTGGTAAAGCGTTTATTTTCTTATCTTCGCCCGCACAAAGCGAAGTTTTTGATCGCTGTTGGTGCCATGGCAGTGTATGGAATGACCGATGGGGTTATTCCTTTCTTGCTCAAAAATATTCTGGACAAAATTTTTGGTGAGCAGGACCAATCGATGCTCTACCTGATTCCAGGTTTATTAGTTGGTTTTGCTATTCTTAGGGCTGGTTTTGGATTTGCTCAGCAATACCTAGCCGCTTCAGTTGGTCTTTCTATAGTGCAGGATATAAGAAATGACATTAACAAGAAGCTTCTCGACTTATCTCCTTCTTTTTACAATGCCAGTAGGGCTGGAAATCTTATTTCCAGAATGACTAATGACACACTTTTGGTTCGAACTGCTTTAACCGATGCTTCTGCAGCATTGCTGAGGGATTCAATTCGTATTGTGGCTTTGGTCTTTGCGGCAGTTTGGCTAGATCCCGTTCTTGGTACTGCTGCCTTGTTTGTTTTTCCTTTAGCGATCTATCCAATAATTCGTTTCGGTAAGAAAGTAAGGAAGCATAGTCGAGTGGGGCAAGATCAATTTGGAGGCCTGACCAGTAACTTAGGTGAGACCATTGCAGGTTATAAGGTTATTCAGTCTTTTAATCTTCAAGAAATGATTCAAAAAAGGTTTTTGCAAGAGAACTCTGTTCTAACAAAGACTTTGAAAAAGGCCGAGCGATACGGGGCGCTGTCTTCGCCAACTAACGAGGTGCTTTCCAGCTTAGCTATTGCCGCAATAATTATATACGGGGGTTCCACTGTAATAGACGGAACTCGTACTCAAGGGCAGTTCATAGCTTTTCTAGTAGCCTTGTTTCTAATGTATGACCCTGCAAAGAAGCTTGGAAAAATAAACAATACAATCCAGACGGGTTTTTCAGCAGCTGAACGAATTTTTGAATTACTAGATGAGCCGGTGGATATCGTTGAAGCCGAAGATGCAAAAGACCTAGTTCTTGAAAAATCTTCAATTGAATTTCAAAACCTAAGCTTTAAGTATTCTGCTGATGGGGAGAACGTTCTTGAAGATATCACTTTGTCAGTTCCAGAAGGTGGAACTTTGGCATTGGTTGGTCCTAGCGGTGGTGGAAAGTCGACTTTAGTAAGCATGCTGCCACGTTATTATGACCCAACTTCAGGTAAGGTTTTAATATCTGGTCAGGATCTAAAAAATGTCAGTCTGAAGTCTTTGCGAGATACGGTTTCGGTTGTGGATCAACACACCTTTCTTTTTAATGACACTGTTGCTGCAAATATCGGTTTTGGAGATTCCAATGCTGGTATTGAGCAAATCAAAGAAGCGGCCAGAGCTGCTAACGCTTTAGGTTTTATCGAGGACTTGCCAGAGGGTTTTGATACTGTGATTGGTGAGCAGGGCTTAAGATTATCAGGAGGTCAACGCGCTCGCTTAGCTATTGCTAGAGCTTTGATTAAGAACTCTCCAATTTTGGTATTAGATGAAGCTACAGCCGCTTTGGACAGCGAGAGTGAAAAGTTTGTCCAGGAAGCGATTGAGAATTTAATGCAGGGTAGGACAGTTGTTGTGATCGCTCACCGCCTTGCAACTGTGCGTTCTGCCGACCAAATTGCTGTGATAGAAAAGGGTCGGGTGGTTGAGCTGGGTTCTCACCAAGAGCTGCTCTCCAAGAAGGGAATTTATACCAAACTACATGATATGCAGTTTGGAAGTTCTGAAGGCAGTAGCCGAGACCAATCCAAAGTAATGTTTAACCAATGACTTTGCCTCTTCGGTTATACAACTCCTTTCTTGGGCTAGTTGGCCCTTTGGTTGGAATACTACTGGGGCTTTTGCCAAAGTTTTCTTTTAGTTCAGCTGAAAGAAATGGTTTTGGTGATTGGAAGCATCTTCAAGCAGGAAATGAAGAGAAGACAGTTTGGATTCATGCAGCTTCAGTAGGCGAAGTGAATGGAATCAAACCTCTCTTGCTACGACTACAATCTTCATGGCCTGGGTGCCGCTTTGTAATTTCTACAACCAGTGAGACTGGAAAAGCGGCTGCGCTTCGGTTAAGTCCCCACGTGGCCCTCTTGCCTTTTGACTACCCCCAAGCGGTAAGCCGGGTTATTGCTAAAGTTAGACCTGACCTATTTGTTCTTGCTGAAACAGAAATTTGGCCAGTGTTGCTGAGTGAAATCAAGAGACGAGAGATTCCTCTAGCCATTGTTAATGCTAGAATTTCTGATTATTCATGGGGGCGGTATAAATTATTCAAGAATCTTTTATCTCCGCTTCTAAGTCATGCCCGTGTAGTAGCAGCGCAGAGTGAGAGAGACAAAGAACGGTTTGTTTCCCTAGGTTGCCGGGAAGAAAGTGTCGTTGTTAGTGGAACAACTAAGTATGACAATTTACTTCCAGCCAAGGCTGATCGAAGAAAGATGCAGTCCAGTTTTGGTTTTAAGCCAGAGGATAAAGTATTTGTTGCCGGTAGTGTGAGGCCCGGTGAAGACGGTCTGGTGGTTGATGCTTTTAGAAATCTAAAAGCTCGCACTCCTGACTTGAAAATGATTATTGCACCTCGGCATCCAGAAGAATTCGAGA
>CALIEE010000114.1 GCA_938022485.1 uncultured bacterium
CCTCTTAGCACCGTTCTTACCTTTCGCGAGAACTCTTGTTCTTCAGTTTTCACAGCATGGTATCTACATTCAATATCATCAGCCTGCACCCCTCGTAGCCCAGCTTTTCGAGCTTGAAGTAGTAAAGCAAAATCGCTACAAATATCCACCTGCATCTCTAGACAAAACTCTCTTTTTACAGCAAAGCCAGAGCCACTAAGCCCAATTAAGCTACAAAATTCGCTCTCAAGCTTCCTCAGCCACATTTCATACTTAACGTAGAAGCCTTCACCACTTCCTCCTTCCTCAGACTGCACCACCACATCATTAGTGCTGACCGCTCCAACAGACGGGTCTTGGAAGTAGTTGGAAAACTTTAATAATGCGTCCTCGTCCAACTCAGCTCTCACATCTGTAAAGAAGACAATTTCCCCCTCAGCCTTAGTAGCTGCCATTTTTTGAGCTTTCTCTTTTCCACCCCTCTCTTCAGACCTAACTAATCTGACTCCTTTGTCAGACCAAGATTTCACTATCTGATCTGTTTTGTCTTCACTAGCATCTGAGGCAATTATTATTTCTGCTTTTCCTTTAGTTTTAGATTCATAATGCTTCTTTAGCTCAATACAGTTTTTAATTTTCTTCTCGATACCCGATTCTTCATTTCTGGCAGTTACGATAATCGAAAAGTATGGGTGCTTAGGGGTTTCAGGAGGATTAAAAGGCTCCTTTTTCGGCAAAAAATACAAGATTGCCGGATAACCAAAATAGGCATAGAGAATCGAGATTATTGAGAGCCAAGTAAGAAAACAAATCATCTTTGAAGAGCCTTTTTAATTATTTGAACTGTTAATTCTATGTCTTTATCTTTAACATTTCTATGAACTGGTAAGGTCAAGACTCGATCCGCGACTTTGGATGCTCCTTCTTGTGCAGAGCTAATGATCCTATCTTCAATCTGTTTATAAGAAGGTAAGATTCCTGGATATGAACAGCTCACTCCTAAACCAGCAAGAGTCAATTCTTTGTATAGCTGATTACGCATTTCAGAGCCTTGAGGAACCAAGATAGGGTATCTTATTGGTGAGTTCGAGACCTCTGACTGCTCTCTTCTTCTGAGCATTGGTTGCACTAAATCCAAATTCCCTAAGGCCTCTACCCATTTGGCTGAGTTCTCAGAATGCATGGAAGCTCTAGATTCAATATGTAAAAGCTGACTTGCAGCCACAACAACTTGGCCAATAGAAAACTTTCCTGTGTCCACACTGTTACTATAGTGAGTTTGTCCTAAACCCAAAAACGGTAGAGAAGAAGGAATCCGGTAAAACCAAGGACTTTGCAAAAGCCAAAACACGATTGACTTCAAAGAATCACTCACTATCGGCTTTCCGCTTGAAGACTCTTGAGAATAATCTGAGGCTAGCTCTTCAGGCACTAGCAAGGCTCCTCCACCCAGTCCAGGAAGTGATTTTCCTCTGCCAAAACTTAGTAAACCAAAAGCATTATTTCTGGCTCCTATTCTTTTACCACCTGATGACGAAAGAGCAGCCTGACAACTATCATCAAGAACAAATGTATCTTCAGAAAGATCCTTCGGAAAACTATCAGCTAAGCCATAAAGATTAGATAGTAACAGTAAATTTGAAGAAAGGTGCTGCTCTTCAATCCGAGGCTCTAAACTATCAGCATCAATATCAAAGAACCTAAAACTAAAATTCTTTTCAGCCAGACAGGCGATCAAATCCGGACAACTATAGGAAGACAAACTAACCACGGGCTTTTTATGTTTTTCGCTGATCTGCTCAGCTAACGCCAGTAAGCCCTTCTTACCACTTGAGTAAAAGTAGGCTTTACGATTCGGAAAGAAATCTCCCACTCTCTTTCCAAACCACTCCAGAGCAGACTGGTCATCACCCTCTTTCCAATGACTATAAAAATTGCTGAACACCCTCAAGGGACCAGCGAATCCTCCACCAGGTGGAAGCACTCTCAACGAGCGTGGCATGAAAAATGGTTGGTTGATTGCTTGTTCTCTCAATTTAGACTAATATCATCGGTAATTATTGTTTTTGCCTAATTAACCCTTGAATTCGTTGAGTATTTTTCGCATTTCAAGTGTTATACTGGTGTTATAGTTTACCTGTTAAGGCTCCGTGTCAAACTCGATATCAATTGATGTAGAAGATTACTACCACGCTCGTAATATCGAGCTGGCAATTGGGCGTCCTAGATGGAGTTCACTGGAAAGCCGCGTTCGCTACTCTACAGAAAAAGTTCTTTCAATTCTCGCAAGAAACGAGGTGAAAGGCACCTTCTTTGTCCTCGGGACAGTTGCTCGAAAGGATAAAGATTTGGTTCGAGCCATTCACGACCAAGGTCATGAGATCGGCTCTCATGGCTTTAGGCATCACCTAGCTTACGACCAGAGTGAAAAAGCTTTCTACAAAGATATCTGTTACTCCAAAAAATTGCTGCAAGATATCTCAGGACAAGAAGTGAAGGGCTATAGAGCGCCAAACTTTTCGATTAGAGATCAAAATCTTTGGGCCTACGATTCACTGACTAAGGCCGGCTACTCGTATGACTCCAGTTTATACCCAGTTTACCATCCTCGATACGACAATCGAGATAAGTCTCTTTCTCCTTTTATACAAAAAACGAAAAATGGAGATTTAGTAATAGTTCCATTGGCAGCACTTCCTATTAAACTGCCCGGTTTAAACTGGCGTCTAGGAATAGCAGGCGGGGCTTACTGGAGAATTTTTCCTCATTTTCTTATTCGTTATGGCCTGAAGAAAATAGAAAAAGCAGGGCAGCATCCTGCTATTTGCTACCTTCACCCATGGGAAGTTGATGAAGGACAGCCTGTTTTTGATGAGCTAACCCCTATCCAAAAGTTCAGGCACTACCATGGCGTTAAGACCCTAGATAAAAAAATAGATAGACATCTTAAAGATTTTAGCTGGACAACAATTGAAGAGATAGCTGACGGTATAAAAAATGGAAATTAAAGCCTTAGGTAACAGCGAACAAGACCAAAAGGACTGGTATGGTTTTCTTGAATCTAACAAACCGGACACTCACGGCTTTTGTTTGGAATGGAGAGAGATCGTAAAAAAATCTTTTGGACACGAAGATCGCTACTTAATATGTAAAGAAGGTGAGAAGGTTTTAGGCCTTATGCCTTCTTTTATTGTAAAAAGTCCTCTCTTCGGAAATTCCGTGGCCTCAATGCCATATCTCAATGAAGGAGGTATTGTGGCTACCAGTGAGGAAGCCTTCAAGGCTTTACTTGAAGAAGCTGGAAAAATCGCAAAAGACAATTCCTGTAAATACGTAGAGCTTAGACACAGAGAGCCATTGAGCTTTAATGGGGAGGAACTGGCTGAACGTCAACATAAAGTAGCGATGAGAATGTCTTTGGAAGGAGACCCCGACGAGATATTCGGCAAGTTTCCGGCAAAGCTTCGTAGTCAGATTAGAAGACCTGGCAAAAGCGGTCTTGAGGGTAAGGTGTCGGGTGTGGACATAGAGCAAAAGGAATCAGTAGATGCCTTTTATCAAGTCTTTTCAGAACACATGAGAGATCTGGGGACACCCGTTTACCCCAAAAGCTTATTTGAAAATACAGTCTCCTGTTTTGGTCAAAAAGCCAGAGTAATAACCGTTTGGGACAAAAACAAACCAGTGGCTGCTGGTATCACAGTGGGATTTGGAGACTCATCTGAAATTCCTTGGGCTTCGTCTTTAAGGTCTTACAACAAGCAGTCCCCTAATATGCTTTTATATTGGCAAACTATTAAGCAGTGCGCCCTCGATGGCTACAAATTCTTCGACTTCGGACGCTCTAACCCCGACTCAGGTACTCTTAAATTTAAAAAACAGTGGGGCGCAGAGCCAAGGCCTCTCCATTGGTACTACAAGCTAAATAACTCGGAAGCCCCTGATGTAAGCCCATCAAATTCCAAGTTTGAGATAATGGTTAAGTGTTGGCAAAAACTTCCTTTGCCTTTAGCTAATGCTCTTGGGCCAACTTTAACGCGTTGGATACCCTAGGTTTTGTTGCCACTATTATAAACCCCAGCCCAGTCGCGGATTCTAAATTTTATCACGTCAACTCCCATATAGAAGGAGTCCCGAACTAGATTAACTTTCGAACCTGCTACATTAGTCCAGTTGATAGGGACTTCAACAATTTTATAACCAGATTTTCTGGCGAGAAATAAAATTTCAACATCAAAAGAAAAGCCTTCTGCTCGTTGACGATCAAAAAGATCCTTAGCAATCTTCTTTTCAAAAAGCTTAAAACCACACTGAGTATCAGCGATACCCGGCAGGACCATAAAGTTCACAAAACCATTAAAAACCTGCCCTAGTACTTTACGATACCATACGGTACTCACTGCGGTTTCTCTGGAGATTAATGCTCGAGACCCAATCGCTATTTGAGCTCCTTTATTCAATGCGCTCTCTAGCCTTTCAACTTCCTCTATTGGAGAAGCTCCATCCGCATCGTTAATTAGGATTAAGTCCCCCTTAGAGTTCTTAACTCCAAATCTTAAGGCGTAGCCTTTACCCCTATTTCCTCCATAAGAAAATAACTTAACTTTTGGGTTTAACTTTTCAAAACCGGCAACTACCTTAGAGGTTTGGTCAAGACTACCATCGTCAACTACAACTATCTCATAGTCCCCTCCTCTTTCATTTAAGTAATCACTTACTGAAACCAAAGTTTTAGAAATTCGCTCCTCTTCGTTGTAGGCGGGAATCACCACTGACAACCAAATACCAGAGCCTGGGCTTTTTTTCTGAATAGTACCTGCCGGTACTCTCTCTGGAACTTCCTGACTAACATCAGAAAACTCTTCCTCTTCCTCCTTCTCCCAGCTCTCAGCTTCAACTGGAATTTTTCCCCGTAAGTTCCGAAAGAAATAGTGCGCACCCGGCAAGCCAACAACTGAAATTTGAATCAAGTGCTGAACGACAACCATAGATAGAGCAACTTCTCGTTCAATACCAACAGAGACTAGACTGGCAGTGGCTAAAGCTTCAATTACACCGATACCTCCAGGAGCTGCGGGTATCAATGAACTGAAATTCACCGCTGCCATAAACAAAGCTGCTCGGCCCAAACCGATTTCCAAGCCAAAACTCTTAGAGATTAGAATATAAACTGAAAGTTCGACTAGCCATACCACCAACGACCAAGCTGAAATTTTGATAAGCTTAGCCGGCTGAAGCATCGGCTCCAAACCTTCAACAAACTTCTTAGCTTTCTCCACAGCATAATGAGAGAATGTTCCTGGCATGATCTGAGTCAACTTCTCTACCAGAATGAAGACTTGCTCTCTTTTGAAAAGGACAAACACTGTTGAAATTCCTGCTAATCCAAAAAGCAGTGCTACGTTAAACAGTTGACCAGCACTTGAACTATCTTCAAGACCTGAAGAGACAAAGAAAAACAAAGCAAAAATAAGACTAATACAAAGTCCATCAGCCAAACGCTCTCCAGCAACTGTGGCTAAAACGGTGCTCCTACTCAGGCCTATGGCTCTCCCGCCAAGGTGAGCTCGAACAAATTCACCTATTCGAGCCGGTAAAATATTGTTCATGAAAAAACCAACTATTAGGCATTTCCATGAGTCTGTAAAAGAAGGGGCAGATCGATCGAAAAAAAGAGGCCAACGCAAAGCTCTAAGAAAATATCCGAACAACATAACTACTGCTGCCAGCAAGATTAACTTAAAGTTCGCCTCCATAAAGGAAGATTTTAGTTTTTCTAAATCGGTAAGGCTGAGCACCCACCAAAGAGCAAGACTGGAAATAGCCAAGCCAATAAGAAGCTTAACCTTATCTATTGGTGTTTCTGGTAATGAATTATTTTTCAATTCAGACACTTTAGCTGTCCATTAAACCTAAATTTAATTTTGAAAATATCGACAACTCTGACTTGAAAGGTTACGATTTTCGAAAAATGGGATCAGACTCTACTTTAGACAACTTACAATAAATTGAGAATTCTTCATATAATTTCTGGTGACTTATGGGCAGGAGCAGAGACTCAAGCCTATTTGTTACTTAAAGCTCTACGAGAGGAGAAAGGTCTTGAAGTCCAAGCCATGCTTTTTAATCAGGGAATTCTTTATGATCGTTTAAAAGACTTAGGCATAGAGGTACATCTAGTGGAAGAGCACTCCGGTTTTATAAAAATGGTTAAAGAGTCTAAAAGAACTACTGACCCCAACCCACCCGATCTAGTGGTTAGTCATGGCTACAAAGAGGCTTTCATCGCCTATTTTCTTAAAAGAAAATATAGAGCCAAATTTGTAACTATGTATCACGGATTATCCGAAGTATACTCAGGTTTCAAGCAGATCAAGTCTTCAATATTTTTAGGCCTGCAGTCATTTTTAGCCCGTCATATTTCAAATGGAATTATAACTATTTCAAACACATTAGCATCAGAGCTTTCCTTTTTTGATTTAAGAAAACAATTCACCGTGCTCAACTGTGCTCAAGTTTCAGGAAAAACTCGTTCCAGGTCAGGTAATGATTCTAAAGCTAAAATAGTAATAGTAGGACGCTTAGTTCCAATTAAGAGAGTTGATATAGCTATCAAGGCGATGCTCGGAGTAAAGATAGATGCTGTTCTAGATATAGTTGGTGATGGGCCGGAAGAAGAAAATCTAAAACTAATTGCCGAACAAACCGAGCTGAGTGAAAAAATTAACTTCCTCGGCTTCAGGAAAGATGCCGGATCTTTAATTACTAATGCTGACCTACTTTTACTAACTTCCGACCACGAAGGGGTGCCCACTGTGATATTAGAGGCTGCCTCCTCTGGTATTCCAATCGTCTGCACCAAGTTGGCAGGTATTCAAGAAGCACTCGGTAAATTGATAGATTACCCCGTTTTTTATGGAGAAAAAGGTTCAGTTGAATCTTTTGAAAAAGCGATTAATCAGGCCTTTGAAAAACATCCCCTCGGTAGTCCAATCAATAAATCAGCTGAGTTTGAACAATGGTTCACTCCCGCAGCTGTAGCTAAACAACATATTGAAATCTATAGGTCGCTTATTAATACCTAAATTGATGCCTCAAGGAACCTCTAACCAGAAGTTACACAAACTCCTCGTATGTTTACCAGCCTTTCTCCTGAAACTTGGCAACCTGAGATATCACGTTCATCATCGTCAAAACGGAATTGAACATCTGCTGGCAAAATAATTGATCGAGAAGTGTCGACCCTGCAACCTTCTGGACAGGAATTTTCCATACGATCGTAAATATCCTGGCAATGAATATTTTTCAATGGTTCTAGTAAAAGTTGCTCAACCTCAATTTTTGCCGCCTTTTCGTTACAGTCATTTGATTGAAAAGCTATCTTTGCCGTACAGGTTTCCAAGACATTTCGACACAAACTACCTGCCGCCAAGCCAGACGGCTTTTGACTTTCCAAGGTAGGTTTTGTAGCTGGTTGAGAGGATTCACTTGTCTTAACTCGCGGAGCAGGAGCTGGTGGCGATGCTTGATCAACTTGATTAGTTCTAGTGACATCTAGAATCAATACAACTCCAAGTATAAAACAAATGGCCGAAGCCAAATACTTAAGTAAAGCACGCTCTTTCCTGGCCAAAATTTGCTCCTAGTGAAATGGGGTGATCTTCTCCTGCTGGGTTAAACTAACCCTAAATATACCTTCTTACTAGCCAAATTTCGGGAAAAGGCTCTTTTAGCATCTGCTCACTCCAACGAAGCATCTTAATCAACGGATAAGTATATTTATAAATGAAGATCGACAAGTTTCCTAACCATGGAAGAAAAACTAGAAAGAAGCATAAGACAAGTCCCAATGATT
>CALIEE010000115.1 GCA_938022485.1 uncultured bacterium
TCCAAATTGTAAAAAGTAAACTTGGAAAAGTCACTGGTTCAATTATCTGGGAAGTAAAAAATACCAAGAATTGGTCTCCTGGCTGGATCCCAAAGCTTAAAGAAGACATGCGCTCAGCCAAAGCTAGCATTGCTGTTATTGTTTCCACAGCTTTACCAAAAGATTTTGGTAGTTTTGGCCAAGTTGAAGGAGTTTGGGTTGGAAATCCCAGCTGTCTTGAAGGCCTAGCAACTGCTTTAAGAAATCAACTTCTCGCAGCTCACTCGATCACTCAAGCTAACACTGGAAAAAATAAAAAAATGGAGGATATCTACAGCTATCTTTCAGGAGATGGTTTTCGACAAAGAGTTGAGGCAATTGTCGAAGCCTTCCAAACTCTTCAGATCGAGCTCCAAAAAGAAAAAGCAGTTGCAGCTAGAAACTTCGCAAAGAGAGAAAAACAAATTAACCAAGTTCTTCAAGGAACCCTTGGAATGTATGGGGACCTAGAGGCTTTACTTGGCCAGGACATACTTGAAATTGAACTAGTGCAAGAACATCTTGACAGTGAATCTGAACAAAGTAGCTTACTTACTTCTACTAGCTCATTTGCCCCAAAAATATCATAGCCCCATCAAGCACCTAACTTAAAAACCACAAAGAGTTTAAGCTAAACGTCCTTGTTACTGGAAATAACCTAAGACTAACTCCTTTCCTTCCAGACAAAGAAAATCTTTATCCTAGGAAATTCTAGTATAACGAAAGAATACGATCGAGTTGAACTTATAGAAAAGTAGCAGCAGCCCGGAGGCCGCTGCCCACAACTCAGTTAAAGAGTTAAGCTGCAGCCTTAACAGGCTTGCCCTTACTACGGAGTGCTGTATTGATCACAAGAGCAGTGGTATTACCCTCTCGTTGCCACTCTATATCAAGGCCTTTCTTCTCCATAACAAAGTACTTCTGCATAACTTCTAGAAGCTCTTTCTTAAAGTTCTTCATTTGCTTAGAAGTCAGCCCGCTTCTATCTTGAATAAGAACCATCTCCAGCCTGTTCCGGGCATTTGCTTTTGAGACATCTTTTTTGAAAAGTGATTTTATTCCAAACATTTCAACTCTCCTTATGCTGCGCTAAGACGACGCCCTAGCTTCGCCCAAAGACTGGTTCTCATATCTACCGATTCAAGCGGAACGTCAGCTCCCATCAAACGGTCAGCAATCTTCATAAAGGCGTCTCCCGCCTTTGAAGTTTTATTATAAACTACAGGCTCTCCGTTATTTGCAGCAATGATAATATCATCGTCTTTAACCACCAAACCAATCTGCTCGATACCTAGAATATCGCAAACATCGTCCGGTGAAAGCATATCCCCTCTCCTGACAAGTACTTCGTCCACTCTGTTGATTATAACCCTTGGCTCTATGCCTTGTGCCGTTAGCAATCCAATCACTCGATCCGCATCCCTAATTGCAGAAACTTCAGGAGTGGTAACCAGCAGAGCCTCATCCACCCCGGAGCATGCGTTCTTAAAGCCTTGCTCAATTCCAGCCGGTGAATCAACTAACACAAAATCAAACTCTTGCTTATACTTGCTTAAAACTTCAGCCATTTCTTTCTGAGAAATAACATCTTTGTCATCAGTCTGAGAGGCTGGAAGCAGATAAAGATTATTAGACCTTTTAGATTTAATGACAGCCTGCTGAGGTTTACAGAGACCTTTAGCTACATCAACCAGGTTGAAAACAATCCGGTTTTCAAGGCCCATGATAACGTCAAGATTCCGTAGTCCGATATCTCCATCAACCACCAGAACTCTCTTACCCTTCAAAGCCAGAGCAGCTCCCAAACTAGCTGAAGTAGTAGTCTTGCCGACTCCACCTTTTCCCGAAGTTATTACTATCGCACGTCCCGCCATAATTCCCTCTTAAATTTCCAATATCCTAACCACAAAAACTCAAATTCTCTAAGCTCTTAATCTTCTCGCAAAATTCATCCTAGAATTGTAGGACTCAACTATAATCCGCCTGTCTTCGATTCTAGCAATTTCTGCGTTACCCACCTCGTCATCGCTACCACGAGAAATAACAGAACCAATTCGCAACTGGATTGGGCGCATCTGAAGCGCTATAATCACCCGCCCTGTGGCATCTTCATCATAAGCAGCGGCATGAGCTGTTCCCCGAAGAGAACCGATTACAAAAATATCTCCACCAGCTACAAGATCAGCACCGGGGTTCACATCACCAACGACGATTAACGAAAAAGGAGTTTCAACTCGCTGCCCAGAACGCACTGTACCAAAAATCGTTTTAGTATTGGCATCGTCTTCGTAAAGAACATCTTCACCTAAAATTCTTTCCATTCTTTCCAAGTAACCATCCTCAGGCAATCCCCCGGTAACGCCGGCCAGTTCCAATAGCTCTTCTGGCGACATTTCAGCTTCAGAGTTATCCTTATTTTCGGTTTTGTCGGCGACTCCGCCATCAAGAAGAGAGACTGTCACAGCACCAGAACTCTTTTTACGAACCGCAGCCCTCTTGGTCTTAACCTCAGGTTTTTTTCTAGCCGAAACAGCAATCCCATAATCCGAAGACAGGACATTTTCCAGTTCACTGCTCTGCTCCTTGGTCGGAAGTCTGTCCAACCACTCTATGGCAACATTGCCACCTTCAAAAAATTTTTTCTTTGGACTCAGAAAAGCTTTAACGTCACGCTGGATTTCGTGCCAATCAGCCCGCCCGTCAATACGAAGAATTAGCCCTTCTTCAGTTCCTCGAGCACTAACAATTCTAGAAC
>CALIEE010000116.1 GCA_938022485.1 uncultured bacterium
TCAGAGCTATTAATGGAGTGAGCTATATGGTTAATCGAGGACTCTTCAGTTCTTCGGAATAATTGGTTGAGTCTGACCCTGGGTATCTCTGGTACTTCCAGTAAGTCTCCAAGAAACCTCCCAGGACCTACACTTGGTAATTGGTCAGCGTCTCCAACCAAAACTAACCTAGCGCGACCGTCAAGAGCTTCTAGTGTTCTGGCAGCGAGGCTGATATCTATCATCGAGCACTCGTCTAGTATTAGGGCTTCGTAGTCCAACAAGTCCTTTTTGTTATGAACAAAGGAGCCTTTCATTGGGTCAAATTTTAATAGCCTATGGATCGTGGAAGACTCTAGACCGCAGACTTCACCGAGTCTCTGGGCAGCTCTACCAGTTGGAGCAGCTAGGCCGACTTTGAGACCAGCTTCACGAAGCATTTTTGAGACCGCCTTAACAACCGTGGTTTTACCGCAGCCAGGACCCCCAGTGATCACAGTGATTGTATTGTTCGCCACAAAAGATAGAGCTTGTTTTTGCTCATCTGAAAGTTCCAGCATTTTAGAACCTTGTCCGGCTACGCTTATTTCCATGAGACGAGAGCTATATTTTTCTAAGACTACCTTAGGAACTTTTTTGTTAGGCTCCTCAGAAGCTTTTACCCTTTGACTGATTATCTCAGAAACTGCGCACTCATCTTTATAAAGGCGAGGTGTGTATATATCCTCTCCTTCCTGAATGAGTTTTCCACCATAAATTAAGTTAACTAAGCTATCAGCGAGTAAGTCGCGATTTTGAATCTCAAGCAGCTGGGCTGACTTTTCAATAACTTTGGGGTTGGGAAGAAAGCAATGTCCTTCGTCAGAGGCAGATTTGACAGTGTATTCGATTCCAGCGGAAATTCTTTCGTTCGATTCTCTGTCCAGCCCAAGGGATAAAGCAATCTGGTCGGCTGTTTTGAATCCAATACCCCATACCTCACTGGTCAGCATGTAAGGGTTAGCTTTCACCAGCTCGATAGAACGATCTTTATATTCTTTGTAAATTTTTTGAGCCAGAGAGATTGAGATATCGTGGTTTTGAAAGAACATTACGACTTCTCGTAGATTGCTTTTTTCATTCCAAGATTCTTTTATTTCTCCAAGCTTTTTATCCCCGATACCAGGAACTTCAAGTAGTCGGTCAGGATCTTCATCCAAAATTTTTAGAGTTTCATCCCCGAACGCTTCTACTAAACGTTCTGCCAACACAGGACCAAAGCCTTTGATTGCCCCAGAGGCTAAATATCTACAGATGGCGTCAGAGCCAGTAGGTCGAGTTTCGGAGATGGACTTAGCTTTAAATTGTTTGCCAAACTTGGGGTGAACATTCCAACTGCCACGCGCAACTATATTACAGCCTCGGGTTACAGTTTCAGAAGTAAGCCCCACCACATTAGTGGAGTCTCCGAGCATTCCTACTAGGTCAGCCTCAGGTTTGCATTTCATAACGGTGAAGCCAGACTCTTCGCTCCGAAATGAAATCTTTTCAATTGTTCCTCGAAAAAATACGTAAGGGTCTGCCGATTTTTCTTCAATCAGCTCTGATTGAACAGGTGTAGCATCGGCCTCGGAGCTTTCGGAGTTAGCATTTTCTGAATCTGGAAAACTGGAATTCAAAACAGTTCCTTTTACGGCAAAAACAAAGCTGAGGCTTTTCAATGAAGATAGCTCAGTGAAGATACACAAAACTTATCAGGAAAGATGATGGTTGTTCAAGTTTGTTATTAACACCCCTTACAAATTTAGGCCTTTAGGTCTCGTAGTATTGCTTCTTTCTTTTCTTACTCAGGCTGTAGTAGCTTCTTTCAATGATTAAAATTAGAACTTTTGTAGTTACTCCTTTCGCTCAAAATCTTAGAGTTTTGATTGATACTGATACTTCCCGTTGTCTGGTTATTGACCCAGGAGGGGAGGAGAAGCGAATAATTGAGTATCTGAGTAAGGGGAAGCTCAAAGTTGAGAAGATCCTATTAACTCACTCTCATATTGACCATGTTGGAGGACTAGCCAAATTTGAAGAATCGCTAGCTGGTGACTCGCCAGAGCTTCTTGGCCATCTAGTTGAAAAAGAGATGAGAGGGGCAATAGGTTTCCAGTGCGAAATGTTTGGCCTGACACAAGGCACTTTCCAAAACGCTAGAGAGCCTGACAAGATGCTTTCCGGAGGCGAGAGCATTGAATTTGGCCCAATCGTTTTAGAGTCCATCTTCACTCCTGGTCATTCACCTGGTCATTTGTCCTTTTTCATCAAAGAGCCAAAAGAATGGAAGATTGAATGGGATGGCAAGGAGGAGCCAGAAAAGCAAGGAACTGGACCTTTGCTGATTGCCGGAGATGCCCTTTTCCAAGGCTCAATTGGGAGAACTGACCTTCCCGGAGGGAATCATGAACAGCTTATTTCAAGTATTAAGGAAAAGCTACTTGCCTTGCCGCCTGAAACTCGAGTGCTAGCGGGGCACGGACCAGATACTGAGATTGAAATTGAAGCGGCTAATAATCCCTTTTTGCAATGACAATTAATTTACTTAAAACTTTTGTTGAAGAGTATGGCATAAAAGAATTGCCAGCTGAGTGGTTGGAGCAAGCCACTGTCAAGACCAAGGTACCAACAGCTCGGGTAAAGGTACTTTCTCCTTATCCTAAGCACGGGGTTCGGGTATGTTTTGTGGGAGAGTCCTTGGAGCATGGTGAGGCCAGGGAGCTTTTAGAGAAAGCAATCACTGCTGGAATGGGTTTAAGGAGAAATGAAGTTCATATTTGCAGTATCGTGAAGTCTAGTGCCTTGGATGATCTAATTCCCGAATCGGAGAACAGCTATTTCTTTGATGAGCAAATTGAGAGGATAAATCCTGAAGTAATTGTAACTTTAGGGACTGAGGCTCTGAATGTTTTAGTTGATTCTTCCGCTGGAGTCTTAGCTGAAAATAATACTCCAACAAGAGGCCAGTGGTCGAGTTTTCAAGGTATAGAATTAATGCCGACTTTCAACCCAGCTTTTGTACTCACGAACCCAGCTTCCAAGAAAGAGTTTTGGTTGGACTTGCAGGAAGTAATGAAAAAACTAGGGCTTGAAAAACCCGTTTAATGTCTACCTTGATGTCAGCTCTGAAATTATTAGGCCCAATATTAGTATTTATCTTCATGGTGGTAGAGCCTTTAATTGCTCAGCCTTCTGGCCAAAGTGCGGGTTACAATGGTGCAGCATACAGTGCAGCTTCTCGACCGATTCTTACTGCTACGATAGACGGTTCAATTAACCCTGCTACTTTTGATTTTCTGAAGTCTAGTTTGGCAGAAGCCAGAAAAGAAAACGCAAAACTCTTGGTTATCAAGCTGAACACGCCAGGTGGGCTTCTGACCTCAATGCAGAGTATGGTGGAGCTTCTTTTGGAATCTGAAATTCCTGTAGCTGTATACGTGAGTCCACGAGGTGGTGGAGCAATTTCTGCTGGAGTGTTTATCACTATGGCGGGTCATCTTGCTGTGATGGCGCCGGGAACAACAATAGGGGCAGCTCACCCAGTGACTGGCTCAGGTGATGATATTAAGGGTGACATGCGAGAGAAGATTGAAAACTTCGCTGTTTCTCACATAAAGGCCATAGCTGAGCAAAGAGGGCGTAATGTTAAGTGGGCCGAGGAAGCTGTTCGTGAAAGTGTTGCCATTACCGCTAAAGAAGCTGTTGAGGAGAAGGTTGTTGACTTTATTGCCGGTGACCTAGAAAAGCTACTAGCCGAGGCCGAGGGGCGCTCCATTAATGTTCGAGGAAAGACCATAGGGTTGACCGGTCTTCAATCTGCTCCGGTCAAAGAGGTAGAGATGACGCTGCGGCAGCAGCTAGTTAATGTTCTTTCTGACCCTAATATCGCAATTCTTTTGGGCCTTGGAGCAATTGTTGGAATTGGACTAGAGCTTCTGAATCCAGGCTCAATCTTTCCGGGAATTTTTGGGGGAATATGTCTGATTCTTTCTTTAACGGCTGCCCAGGTCATACCGATTAACTATGGTGGTGTGGCCTTGCTCTTGCTTGGAGCAGCGCTGCTGGCTGTGGAAATGTTTACTCCTGCCTTTGGTCTTCTTGGCGGAGCCGGGGTAGTCTGTATGGTGCTGGGAGCGATATACTTGGTGGATACCGGAGTTGTTTGGGGAGTGGATAGTTTTGCGGTGGACTATTGGTTTGTAGGGTCGATGGCAGCTATGTGTGGGGCTTTTCTTTTCTTTTACGGCATGATGGCTATTAAAGTGACCCGGGCTCCTGTTGTAACTGGCAGAAAGGGTATGATTGGGGAAGAGGTTAGCGTGCTAGGAGATTTTGAATTTGATGCTGACCGCGGTATGAGTTTTGGCAAGGTGTCCGCCCGTGGCGAGATTTGGAAGGCTCAAATTGAGGGCAATTATTCTAAGCTTGGAAAAGGGGACCTGCTTGCGATAAAAGAAATCGAAGGTTTGACTATAACTTTAGAAGACAGGGGAGAGTAGGATGTCAGCATTGATAGGTGTAGGGGCTTTACTATTTATTATTACGGCGAACTCCTTAAAGATTCTAAAAGAATATGAGCGAGGCGTTAGGTTCTTTCTCGGTCGAATGAGAGACCCCGTGGGTCCCGGGGTGGTTTGGATCTGGCCAATCATTGAAACAATGCGACGCATTGATACGCGGGTGATTACCATGGACGTTCCTACTCAGGACGTAATCACTAAAGATAATGTATCTGTTAAGGTAAATGCTGTAGTTCTATTTAGAGTTTTTGACCCAGCCAAGGCTGTTGTTGAGGTAGAGAACTATCTCTATACGACCAGTCAGCTAGCACAAACTACTCTTAGAAATGTTTGCGGTGAAGCTGAGTTAGATGACCTGCTTGGTGGCCGAGATAGGTTTAACGACAGAATGCAGGAAATTCTGGACCACGCTACTGATCCACTAGGGGTTAAGGTGACTACAGTTGAGATGAAGCATATTGACTTGCCGCCTGAGATGCAGCGAGCGATGGCCAAGCAAGCGGAAGCTGAGCGGGAGAGGCGAGCTAAGATTATTGCGGCCCAGGGTGAATTTGAAGCCTCTACAAAGCTTGCTGAAGCGGCTGCAATTATTTCAAAAGAGCCTTCGGCCCTTCAGTTAAGATATCTGCAAACGCTTAGTGAGATTGCTGTTGAGAATAATTCAACTACTCTCTTTCCAATCCCAATCGATTTTATGGCTGCACTAATAGATAAGAAGTCCTAGGCGCGCCTTGCTCTAGATTTTTCTTAGATGTTCCTAGAATGTTTTTAGACTTTGAACTGGAGCAAAACCGAATAGCTGAGCGTCCTTCTAGAAAGAGAAGTGCTGCCAAGCTTTTAGTTGCCACTAAAGACGGAGTGTTCACTGATAGTAGTTTTTCGGAACTATCATCTTTTTTGAATGCTGGTGATCTGCTTGTTTTTAATCGAACCAAGGTTAGAAACTGCCGTCTGTTTTCAAAAAGACAATCTGACCAACGAGAGTTCGAGCTTTTGTTTGTGTCAGAGCATAAGGATAGAGCAGCTAATGGTGCTGTAGTCTACGAGGCCTTAGTTAAGTCTTTAAAGAAGCTTAAAGTCGGTGATCGCCTCGAAATTGACAGTCATAGTGACAGTGAAAGTGAGCCTGTTAAGGCGCTCCAGCTTGAATACCTAGAGCGATCAGCTTCAGGAGATACAGCTCTTTTTTTTCTTAAAACTTTTGACGGCAGTGATGCTGGAGAAAAGCTTGAGGAACTAGGCCTGCCTCCTATTCCGCCATATATTAGAGATGGCAGATCCGACCGACAAGATTGTGAGGATTATCAAACGGTGTTTGCTTCAGAGCAGGATTGTTTAGATGGTTCAGTGGCTGCGCCAACTGCTGGGCTTCATTTTGACCAAGAATTGCTTAAGGCGCTTGAACAGAGGGGAGTTGAATTAGACTTTCTTACTTTAGAGCTGGGAAGAAACAGCATTTCTCCTATTTCAGCTGAAGCTGCCAAGGGGGGAGAGCTGCCAGAAGAGTTATTTCTAATTCCAGAGAGTTTAAAACTGAAAATCGAAAAGCTAGTCTGTAAGCTAGCCGATACTAATAATTCGGACTCGGTTAGTAAACCTAAGCTAGTTGCTGTTGGAACCACTACCGTAAGAGCACTAGAGAGTGCAGCATTGGCGGGAGATATTGAAGGTTGCGCCTCTAAAAGTGGTTTTACTCTTTCTTCTCACCCTGGTGGCTTTAGAGGAACTAGGCTTTGTATATCACCTGGCTTTAACTTTCAGTTGGTTGATAGCTTGGTAACTAACTTTCACCTACCCAATTCAAGTCACTTGATGCTTGTGAATGCTTTTTCTGGTTCTGAACTTACAGAGAAACTATACAGTCATGCCCTGAAACAAGATTACAGCTTTTTTAGCTATGGGGATGGAATGTTTATAGAGTGAAAATTTTTTTGCGCTTAAACTGACTCGGGAAGTGGAGACTCTGGTTACTCTTACTCTAGTGATTCATCTAAGGTGCTGTAAGCTTCTGAAAAAGGTAAAGTAGCTACTCCTACTTGAGCCCTTCTTCTGATTCCAACATCTATTCTTGGAGTTGCCAGCTCTCTCAAGCGATCTGTGGCAGCGGCATCGCCCTTTTCAAACTCTTTTTGTAGTGCTTCCATGTCGGCATTTTGTTGCTGGGGTGTCTTTTCCCCTGTAGTTCTTCGACGAAACCGCTCTCCCGCTCTGCCGACTCTACTAGTCGCTTGAGGTTTTTTTAATTTGTCAAATTCCTTGCGGGCAGCTTTTACTAATTTTTTGATTTTCTTTTCATGTTTATGCCAGTCCTCAAAAGCTATTATATCTGCCCTCGGTCGAGTCAGATAGTCAGTCCATCCATCTATGGCTTTCTCTGCTTTGTCCTTTTGCCTTATGAGTTTTTGAAGTTCATTTCTTGCTTGCCTGGTTCTTGGTGTTCCTGCTGCGGCAATATCATTTGACAGTTTTAAATACTCGTCCTTAGCTTTTTCAAGAGCGACTGTAGCCTCTTTTTTGGTTTTAACTCCCTCGTGTTTTACAACATCAGGAATTCTCACCGTGCTCTCTATGCCAGCCTGTTTATTTTTTAATGCTTCGACTTGTTGAACTCTAGTTTTTCCAATGAAGCCAAATAATTTAGTTTTTTTCTTACTAAGATAATCGGCGAACTTCTGTGTTTGTCCACCCTTTAGCAGCTTGGATTTTAGCGCCGCAAATTTCAGATAGGCTCCGGATATACCTAGGGTAGCTACAGAAGCCATTGCTTCTCCTTTTGCAACTCTAAGTTCTCCAATTTTCTTTTGAATTTTCGCTTTTTCTTCTTCACTAGGATCGCCGTTTAGAAGAGCTTTCTGCTTTTTGAGTTTTCTGCCTGTGGTCCACCAATCATATGCTCCTTTGGCAACAAAGAAGCCACCTACTGCAGTTGCCAGACCAGTTAATGCTACCGCTTTAGCCCCCCATATAGGAAAGGTGACTGCCGCCGCCGCTCCGATTGCAATATTGGCTGGAGTTAAAGCATCCTGAACCATTTTTACAGCGCCTTTCAATTCAGTATTAGCCATATACTGAGTCGCGTTAAATATTGGTTTATTCCAAAAACCAGGTTTAGTGGTGCTTGCTAAGGCCTGCGCTGTTTGTGGTTTATTTGAGGTGTCGAGTTCTTCAGTTGTGGCTTGTTTATTTTCATCTTGATTGGCTGCAGCGCTTTTAGTTTCCTTAGCCTTCGGGTTTTGCGTCATCAACACCCGTTTAAGGTTATTGGCTAAATCGTCAGCTTCAATTCCGCTATCACCTGCCGCTAGGTCTTCTTGTCCAGCGGCCACTTTGTTTGCGAACTGGCTAGCGAACTGACCATTTCTTAGATCGTCTAGTTTGACGGTGCTAAGTTCTTCAACAGAATTAATATAGCCACTGTGTAAAAGCATAACAGTCAGTGCTTCGGCTAATTGGTCACTGGTTACGTTTGAGACAACAGGCATTGAAAGGCCGTTTAGTTGACTATCCATTGAGTCATCAACATTCCGGGCTATTCTGTCGATTCTGAGTAGATCCTTCTTTTTATCAAGGGGAAGTTTGTTGATGAATTCAGCCATATCGGAGTTAAGCTTTTTAAGCCTATCCATCATGCCCTGATCAGTCAGATTGTTTGACTGTATTTCTGCTTCGAGTGAAGATTTGGCTGACATAGTCATAGTTAGTTGACCTATAAATTTAACCTCTAGGTGCTTATTTATGTTATGCACTCTTGTTCAGAATCTGTGACTGAAAATATGAACAGTCTGAAACCACTTATTCGAAGATAAATGACTGAAATAATTGACAAATTTACGCCCACCCGATTGCCCGAAGACTTCGGTTGGTCTAAACGGGCTGAGAATGGGCAGGCTAGGGCAGGAACCTTCGTCACTGCCCATGGTGAATTCCAAACGCCTGCTTTTATGCCTGTTGGCAC
>CALIEE010000117.1 GCA_938022485.1 uncultured bacterium
TAGGAGCATCAAATCAAGTCACTTGTCTGGTTCCTTTCGGAATTGATGATGATCTTCTGGTCGGTCGAACCTTTGGCGACGTCATTGATATTGGACGAAACTCCCCTGGAAACTGGGGTAAGCTCGATATCGGTGGAAATATGTCCGCTTTACCCACTTTTGTTGACGCAATGATAAATGGAATTTGTGGTGTGGTTGTCAACGTTGGGGACCAGTTCGACCCAGGCACAGGATTTGCCGGAATTCGCAATGGCTTTGATGGAAGAAAGCCTCAAACCCAATTGTAACCCTTCCCGTAGTAGACCGTTTTGGAAACGGAAGCTCCCAGCAGTCAACAATAATGGGGTTCGTAGTAGTTGAGTTAGTGTCTCAAGGAAATCGTAATGGCGCTCATTGGAGCGGGGAGATTCGGTTTTTAAACCGAACAACGGGCCTAGGTGCGACGGGTGCAATCCCGGGACCACCCTATGCCTCGAGTAGAGTTTTAGTAGAGTAAGTTTAATTCATTTATAAACCATAATTAATAGAAAGACTTATGAGTAGTTACTTTGGAAAAATGTCGCCGACTAAAGCTTATGCATATAAGATGCGCGCTGTAATTGCGGTACTAGCCCTAGCACTTTTTAGCTGTATAGGTATGATTTATTATCTTTCAGAAATGGTTGCTGACATCAGAGAAGCTAGCACTGAAATCAATACTGCTAAGGACATAGAGCAAGATACTAGATCCGTTCTTGTCGCCAAAGGAAGAGTCGAAACCGGTCGTCGCCTTTCTCCCGAGTTCTTTGCCGTAAAGGCAATGCAGGCATCTCATGTTTCTGAAGGAATGATTATGGAGGCAGATTTACCCAGAGTCTCCACGATGTATTCAAGCGGTTTTATTTCGCCTGGAAGTCCTGTTTTTGAAAACCAACTGACTACAGAGCCTCCTGTTCCAACATTCTACATCCCTGAAGGGTTCAGAGCCACCACGATCAATGTGGACTCTCGCTCGGGAGTCGAGGGCTTCGCCCGACCCGACAGTAGGGTAGATGTATTGTGGACCTATCAGGACAAGTTGGGAATGAAAATTAAAACACTCGTTCGTTTTGCAAAGGTGCTTTCTATTGGTGGTCAAACCAAAAGTAATAATTCCAATGCCCCTCTTCCTTCTGGTGACTTAACCACCACCGCAACTCTACTCGTTAAGGAAACAGAAGCGAAAGAGATTGAACTTGCCAGAAGTACTGGCAAACTTAGCCTATCCCTGGTTGGTGACTTTGAATCCATCGATACCACTGAGAGGGAAAGCATGGCTATTAGCTTCAATGAAATTTCGAGGGATGAGACTTTGAATGAAGGAAAACCCTACAGGCGCGAAGGCTTCCAGGGAGAGCTGTCGATGTTTGACCCGAATAAGGGAGAAAATGTAACTTTCAAATTGAGGGAAAATCGCTGGGAGCCCAAACCTAGAGAATTCTTTGAGAAGAAGTCTAACCTTGTCAGGCGAGCCAGTTTCAATCCTCTCAAATCCTGGGTTAAGAGAAAGAGCACCGCCACTTTAAGAGACTAAAAATAGAAGTTTTAGTAAAGAATAAAAAGATTTACTTGGATCTTGAGTAAGTAAAACTAGTTATGTCACTTAGAAATCTGCTTTTTTTTGCATTCTATTAGAATTATCCGTCATAATATAAATGGACAGCGGTGTTATGGTTTATTAGGTTAATAGAATAGCTGTTCAAAGTTCTATTAATCTTGATTATGTTTTTTGGAGAATAAGAATGTCTAGATATTTTTTTGCAATATCACTTGCCAGCTGTCTGGTTTTTTCAACTACAGCTTTCGCCCAGAGTAGCTGTGTAACAGAGTTTCATACCACGCTTGAGGAAAGAAAAGCAGAAAGAACTGCTGCCAGAGAAGCCTTTCGTGAAGGTCTCACTAGTCAACGCGAATGTATGCAAGCTGCCACAGAATCTGCTTCCGATCTAAGTGGCAAAGAGAGAGCAATGGCTATGAAAGAAGCCAGGGTGACTTGCCGTGAAGAGTTCAAAACAACCAGAGAGACTCGAAAGACGACTCAAGCGGACATTAGATCAGCACATAAAGAAGCACTAAAAGCAATGTTGGATTGTATGGGAGTCGACGGCGAGCAGGCTGAGGAAGTTATTGATGAAGTTGTAGATGGGGATGAAGAGGAGACCGAGGAAGAAGATATGGAAGGAGAAGCTGAAGAGGAGGCCGAGGAAGAAGATATGGAAGAAGAAGCTGAAGAGGACGCCGAGGAAGAATAGTAGAAATTAGTCAAAGTTCCCTTTTCTGATATTTAGTTAATCAGATTAATATAACTTTAGTATGGCACTCAGAGTATTTCACTTTGAGTGCCATTTTAGTATTCAGGATTGACTCTTTCTTGATGAGTTTGCGCCTGACTCTGAGGAGTTTTAGTTACTCTAGTTACCCCTGATCGGCTTTTACCCCCACTAGTTCTAGATACTTGATTCGCTTAGCCAATTTAAAGTAAAACTTTAAGCAGGTACAGGGGGCTACAGGATCGAATAATTCAGACCTCAATGAAAATTAAGAATGTCTAGATTGAAGCAAGTCCTCTCACTGCTAATCTGCTTATCTTTATGCTTTGGACTTGGTCTTGCAGCCGCTATGGGTGGAGGAATAGTTCATGGCTGGGAGCATCAACCGGCGATAGCACTAACCTTAGCAGGTCTGGGCTGTGGAGCTATTCTAATTAGTTTTTACTTATCTGGGTTAAAACTTTTTTGGCCATTCATTTCAGCCTTCTGTCTGATTCCCTTGATACTATTCATTCCAGCGAAACTCGGATCTTATATCTATAAAATCGATTCTGATTATAAATTGAGACACACTATTGTGTCTGGAGTGAAAGATCGCCCAAAAGTTTCACCAAATGGAAATCAAATCGGTATTCGGGTTAGTTTCTCAGTGATCTTTCCCAAGAAAGACTATTACTCAATATTTCCAGTTGTAAGGCCCAGTGAAAGATTATCGCGATATATACGAAACAAGTCGAGCGAGCTTTTCGAACAGTATTTAGAAAAAAACTCATATTACTCAGCAAATTTACGTATTCTTGAACGCTCGGTAACCCCATTTCCTAAATTTTTAAACTCTCCATTTTCAGAAAAAGATTTTGAGGAAATACCAACTAGCGGACTTATTTTCGACAAAGATGTAGAATATAAATTTGACGTTACTTTAGTGCCACTGTTCGTACGCGGAGTTAAACCATCAAATAATAATTCTTTGTGCCTAGCCAACACAAAGAACACTCAGGAGTATGGTTTAGAAACAAGCTATTCTTGGCAAGCTCATGCCAATACATTCTTCCCCTACGAGATTTATATCAATGACACAAACTATGGTAGCCACAGGGGACCCGACAGAGTCACCCAGAACAATTATAGTCCTTCTGTTTTCTACGAAGGAGTATTGAACGAACAACTCTCATTTTGTAAATCGACGACTCCGACTCCTGAATCTCTTTCCTACAGTCGGGAGGAGACAGGATCGATCTTACTAAATAAAGTGTGTACCTAGACTCTGAGGAGTTCTAACTACTACAGAGCCTGGCACAGAAACAATTCTTCAGACATTTACCTGAGTGGTGTCGAGATTCTGTAACTACCCTCCCTTCCCTGGCGCACTACTGAGCCTGTCACAGAATTAACATTTGTTGGAGTAACTACCACTTGACCAAATACGTCTTGCTCATCAACAGCGCAAAGGTCAAACTCGAACACTCCGTTTGCTGGAACTGTCTCAGCTTGAGATGTAATGACCTGCGTGCCATCAAAGCGAGTCGCATCAATCATTATGCTTTCCGGCGACGAGGTAGCATTTGCCACTAGCAAGCTACAGCCCTGATTTAAGAAGGTATTATAGCTACCACGAATATCAGCTCCCAGAGCTTCTGCTGTTGGAACATTGTAAAGGTTATTAACTCCGGCGGTCGAGGTTCTGCCATACTGCATCACCGTTGAAACTACCATACCATCCCCTAAGGCCTGCACACTTGCTTGACCCAGGGAGTCGACCAAACTGCCATCCAAAATTATATGCTGCGTGGCATAAGCTGGCAGATTAACGACTCTGTTTAGAACCTCTACTCCAGCACTATCAGTTACGACTATACTTACATCCGTCGCCGTAGATTCAGGATTCGACACCTCCACTACAGAGGTCAGTCCCCGAGTATCCGCTGTTGCTGTACGAGTTCGTAATGAGCCTTTCTTCCCTGGAAGAGACACTGCTTCCTCCACTCTTGCTGCTGGTGTTGGACCAGCATAGACATAACGGGTCAGTCTTACTCTAAACTGCGCTGACCGATTATCTGGTCGCCACTCTACTATTCCAACCTGGTTTGCTCCAAACTCATGGACACCTATGTCTATTCGTCTCCCCTCCTCTAGAGTAAGATTCTCACTTCCAAGAACCGTTCCATCAGCTCCGTAGACAAAGACCATTCCAGATTGCGCGGTAGTTTCAGAATTGACAATTGTAAACCAGTTAGCCGCGAAATTGCCTAAATCAGCTGGGTCAAGACTTGGGTGAAAGGTATTATACTGCGCAAAAACTGAACCAGTTGAGGCATTTTCAAATGGCATAGCTATTACATAGTCAAAACCTCCAACTCCATCTGGGTGATAGTGAAGCATACGACCGTCTACATCTCCTGCCATCTGGCTCATCGTCTCTGGATCAACTATGTTTGCACAAACTGTTCCAGTCGCATCAGTGCTCCAGCCTCCGATGTCGTGAACTAGAACGTCACTCTGGGCTCCAGGGAGAATCGAAGAAGATGTCATACCCTGAGCCGCACCAAAGAAGTCAAAAAGAGTCAACTCCACCTGGCGATTACTTGTTGTCAGATTGACGAACTCGGCAATGTTTATAGTCTGACCAATAAAGCCATTCCACTCAGCGCAGAAGTTATCAATTAGATTAAATATTGAGCTTGAGGCATCAACTGGATCTGAACCGTCAACTACTTCCTGTCCATCCGGAGTTCCATCTCCATCAGAGTCTGGATTATTCGGATCCGTTCCTAAGGCAATCTCTTCAGCGTCCGTTAGTCCATCCATGTCACTGTCCCCAAGAACTCCTCTCCCTTGAATAGTGAAGGTATAGGGATTCTCATCTAAATCATCATTTGCAATGCTAACTGTTGCAACCTTCACCCCAGCAGATCCTGGATCAAAGGTAATCTCAAAGCTGGTAGTGCTGGAAGGTTCCACCTGTGCAGCTGGCTCAGCTGTGACTGTAAAGTCAGCAGCATCCGCTCCCCCAATTTCAACTAGTGGTAGCTCACCTGTCAGGTTTAGCTCCAGGTTACCAAGATTTTCAACCGTAAATGTATGAACTTCTGTTTCACCATCAACTACGACATCCCCAAAGTCCGTATCATTGGCAACTTCTGCAGTGGTCTCACCGCTGGCAATCGACTGACCATTACCCTGGATCTCTATTTCCGCTTCGGTTCCTCTTCCCTGAATAGTGAAGGTATAAGGATTCT
>CALIEE010000118.1 GCA_938022485.1 uncultured bacterium
CTTCGACAAGCCAAGTTGGAACCGATTCCGATAAATAAAATATTAGGTAGTCCAAGTATCTCAGGGAGATGTTTCTCTACCTCTTCAGGTTCCATTCCCTCCCGCAAGTCGCCAAGTTCAACCATCAGCAGAATGGAATGAGTAAGCTTAGCCTTATGGGCTGCTAAAGATAGTTTTCGAATAACCTCAATCTCACTATTGAAACTAATACTGGTATGTTCAACCACATTACCTATCTCGCTTAGCATTGGAGTTCGGATGAGGCTTATCCCTGTTGAAATACCACCAGTTCTCAAGGAGAGAATATTATCCAACCTGGAGTCACATAGTTGCTCCACTCCAGCCCGTAGCATAGCTTGACCAACAACAGAGGAACCAAGCACTGCCTTTGTAACACCTGTAACTGAAACACCGACAGGCTCTAGTCGGCTTACTAGAATACGTGCGTTCCTTTCGATTTTTTTTAGGTCAATTTCCATACGTGGAACAATCACAATGTTTGACCCACAGAACTTTTCATTAAGGAAGGAAAGGCCCCAACTACCATCGAATGTAAGAGATTCGGATGTTGTCCAAGTGGGTCCATAGCTGGAAGTTTTAAACTGGCTTCATAGTTACTGACCGTAGTTTCAACTTCCGAACTAGACATGTTTTCATGGTTTATAGTGACTCCGATTACTTTAGTATCTGAGAAGGTTTCTATCAGATTAATCTCAGTTTCTGGTGAAGGCATTGCCATTCCCTCAAAATCGCATCTAGAAATCCGCCCAGGGGCATGTTGTAAAATAACACCCTGAGGGCAACTTCCACGAAGGATGAAACTCGAAGTTGAATAAGCGGGATGACTCAATGCTCCTTGCCCTTCGATGACAATTACTTCAGGTCTCTCATTATTGTAGGCTTCTATTATAGTAGCTTCTAATTCTCCCGAACAGAACTGTGAGGGGATAGCGTCAAGAGCTACACCATAACGAGCTCCTTGAATCAGGCCCGTCTGTCCTGTACTAATCAAAACTACTTTTAAGCCCTGCTTCTTAAGTTCTCGAACCAAAATGGTTGAAGTAGTTCGTTTGCCCGTTGCGCAATCCGTTCCCAGTATAGCTATTCGGATACAATCTAAGTTATTAATTTCACCACTAAAAGGTCTGAGATAGGTTTTCGGACGAGGTCTCCGAATATCAATTAGTTGCACTCTATGTTCAATACTAGCTGCTAAGATTTCGGGGTCATCGTTTAAAAATTCATGTAACCCATTGACAATGCTCATTCCGCGTCTCACTGCTCCTAAAATAACGCGTCTTTCACGGGGAGACAGTAGACCTGTTGCTGGAGCCATACCAAAGATGAAATGACTCGCTTTGATATCTATTTTGGAGCAAGCGTCTTCCAGGCTCCCATAAACTAGTATTCCATTCTCTTTATCATCTAAAATCTTACCAGCATCTCTACCCGAATGTCTGCTATCAATAACTCCTAAGATTTTATAGGTCTCAGAATGACGTATAAGCCCATTAGCTGTCTTGCCATCAATTTCACCAAAATAGTCTTCACAATAAATAATTGCTGAAGGTACGGGAGGTTTAGAATTGGTTGTTTTCTGCATTTCATTTCCTAGAGGTGCCCTCAGAGGAAGAAGCAGATCGCATTAAAAACTATGGCTGACTCGTTAGGAATCATCTCTATGCCTGGACCAAGAACCATAACACAATCTAGGCAAAAAGATAATTCTTTGCTTTGATCCTGTGGCCTCCCTACTATTTCACGCAGTAAGGGGGCTACAGGATCGAAAATCTCTTTGCCCATCCAGCTTTCTAAGCTCTTCTCTCATTTATCTACAGAGAGTTTCAGGCCCACTGATAAGTTTTAGAGGATTACGGTAATCGACCTTGTTATAAAACAACCAGTCATATAACAAGTGAGGATAAACTTACATTTTAAAAAATATAACTTTAAGCACTAGGTAGCAATGTCCGAGACTATAGAAGAAGCAGTAAAAAGGGCATCTGAAAAATGGCAATCCTCTTTTAACAGACGGGATAGCAGAGGATGCAGCCTGTGCTACGAGGAGTATGCACTAATGGTCGCCTCTCCCCTTGGATCTTTTAAGGGGCGAGATGCCATTCAAGCGTTCTGGCAAAAACTAATAGAGGGTGGCTTTACTGACGTAACCTACGTTGACCCAAAAATAGAGGTAATTGATGATCGCACCGCTATTTTATCAGCTGACTGGACTATGAATAAGGCAAAAGGCTTGATTACAAAAGAGTTATGGATAATCCAACCTGATGGCACAGCTCTTTTGCAGGAAGATTATTTTGAGGCTCATAGTTAAGCTAACAAAATACTCACATCACTTTCACACCGTCCTACATGAGACTAGACTTAGACTAATAATTTAATCCTTGATCCTCAGGATCGATAAAACTAGTGACCCGCTGTACGGATTTCCAGAAAACTACGAGTTTATGCTCCTTCAGATCCTAGATCCTATTTCAAGATCCTGTCGCCTCCCTACTTTTTTCTTTCATACAGTAGGGGGGGGGCATACAGTTAGGGAGAACGGGGGTTTTCACCCAATAGGGGGGCTACAGGATCGATCAGAGTTGGATGCGGTTTTCAAGAAAGTCTCCTACTTCCCGGACCAATGGTTCAGCCCTCTTGTTTTTCGCTACTACAATAAATCCCGACCAAATATCCCACTCAATACCGATTCGTTTGAAACCCTGTATGTAGGTCTTAAAAACTGCATCTGAAGTTCGGATCGTTATACCAAAAGGAATAAGGTTGAACTCTCTAGTAATCTTCTTTCTCACAATTAAATATAGTTGTAGTTCAAGGTCTAATACTTCGTAGCATAGGCGATCCGAAGCATCTCTAGAAAAACTTCCGTCACCTAAACTCTCTCGACCTTTCTTCAATAACTCTTCTTGAGGTTCTTGATTTTTAGAGCCAAAATTAAAATATCCTTTAGACACACTGCTCCTCTTATAAAAGACTCGTCAAAGCCGATCCCAAACCGCAATTAACTTTCTTTAAATTAGTTAACAAAACTAACATGCCAGAATCAAAGAAAATAAAAACCGTTCATCCCCTATTACCTAATTTTAACTATTTTAAAGTGAACTAAGACTTTGGAACGCTTCAGCATAATTACCGTTTCACTGTTTTTGATGGTATATTTTTACCCTATATTTCACCCAGTTTTTTCACCCAGTAGGGGGGCTACAGGATCGCTGTCAGGATCAGGAGCAATCAGGAGTTCTAGTTTAAGAGGCTACAGGATCTAGGAGGGGTAATCACTAATTCAACTCATAGCTACTCCCTGCGACTATCGGCGCCAAAAGCCCAGAAAATACCGGCTCCTGCGAAGACCTGATCAGGAGATCCGAATTTCTCAATAATAGGGCTGTCAGCGGCATCGCTTAAGAGGCGGTTATAGGCAACCCGGCTAAAAATGCCCCCGTGCGGGCTGAAGGATAGAATCGAAAAAACCTCGACACCCACATCTCGTGCCCCCCCGCTTGCCTTAAAAGAAGGGGCACCAGCTATGGCAGCGCTACTTTCATCGAGACTAAAGTACGTGTCAAAATAGTCTTCCGTAGCAAAGCTAGCATTTGCTCCAACTCCAAATCGCAACATACGAGTAGCCGCAAAGAAGAACTCGATTTCAGTTTCCACAGTAAGCCCATTGTGAGCGCCAAGGACATCATGGCGAGCCGTAACTGCCCCACTAAGTTTACCTTCTGGAAGAGAACCGAATGGCGTGAGAAAGCCAACATATGCACCAAGCTCTAAGGCTGCGTCAATCTCTTGAAGTTGAGCCACTTCCGGATCCTCTACAAAACTTTCATTGCGCGGTAAGATGACACCAAAGGCTGGTCCAGCTCGCCAGCTAGGATGCGGTAGGATATCGACACGCGCTTCCAGCCCCTCAATTTCTATGTCAGTACCGAGGGCTGTGATTCTTGAAACAGCGAGCGGTACCAGGCGAGATCGGTCGGCCCCTTCAAACTCAGGCAGGGAAGCTACACCTAAAACCAGAAAGGATTTAGACGTTTGCACATCCTCTCCAAAAGCAGACGAGGGAATGTTAGAAGCAAGAAATACTACTACAAAAAGATAAACTAAACTTTTCATGGCAACTCCCCTAGCGTGACCTGCTGGTTTATAATCTTTTGTTTTGGTCGTGATAAGTAGAAAATCCGAAGTGTGAGAATATGCAACAGGATACCAAGTGGTGGCCCCAGAAAAAGAGGTATTGTATTCAAGGGGAAGGTTACGAGATTTTCTGCCCCGTAAATTTTAGCTGACGCAGGCGCAAGTATCAGATCACCGATACCAATCAGAGACCAGAAGATTAGGGCAAGACCTGCACTAGGTATGCGTTTCCAGAGCATCCATCCAACGGGAAGCGCCAGAACTCCTGTCAAAACATCACCCCACCCGGCATTCATAGCAAATCCACGGCTAAGCTCACCTGTAGTGAAATATAGGTAAACAAAGATGAAGCCTGCTACCCGATAAGTCTGCAAAAAGACCATGCCATGAACTGGAATACTTGAGAGAAGGTTTGTAACCCTAGGGTGAAAACTGATCAACGTTCCAATCAATATAGGTAAAAGTGCGAATGGGAGAAAGACGGTAAAGTTCAACTCTCTCCAATAGGCTACCGATACTGCTATAGCGGCCCATGTAAACAGTCCACAGATTAGAAAGATAGCAGTGCGTCGATCCACATCTGAACCACGAGCTGCGGTTAGGAAAAGCAAGCTTAGTCCTCCCACGACAAAGATCGAAGCGCTTAAACAGACGAGACTGGTTACAATATAGGCTGGCATAGTAATCTTCAATATTTTATTTGTATATACAACTATATATAGTTGCATATACAAATAAATCGTTCAACAGCTTCTTAGTCAACGGTGTTAGCTACTTAAGCAAGGTCACGGATAGCTTGCTTCAATGACATCCATTGCGGACTTGATAAATCTTTTAACGTTTCATCCTGCGCCTTTTGCCATAACGGGAGGGCCTTCTGAAGAAGGTGGCGGCCTTTGGCCTTGATCGAGACGAGCTTAACACGGGCATCTTCACTTTTGACCTCTATCTTGATCAAGTCTTTCACCTCCATATGCTTAAGATTGCGGGTCAATGTGCTGTTGCTCATACCAAAAGCATCGGCCATTGCAGACAGAGGTATGGCGGGATAGTCAACTAGCGCCGCCAGCGTAGTGAATTGGACTGATGTCAGATTGAGAGGACGCAGCGCGTCTTCATAACGACGTGTTACGACACGGCTTGCACGCCGCAAGGCGAATGCAACACATCCATCATTCAGGGAATGAGTTTTTCTCATTCAAGATAGATAAATGTATATACAAATAAATTCAACTATCTATGGTCAGATCTTATATCTTGTCGTCCCCTTGCTTTGTTAAAAAACCCTACTCAGTCATACAGTAGGGGGGCGACAGGATTGAAGTAAGGAGTTCTCAGCCAGCCGCAACCCATTGATATTTCAATAGAAATATTTAGTTGTCACTATTTCATCCCAAACTCTTATAACGGATATTGAACGTTGTGGGACGTCATTAGTTTTTCAACGATGAAATTACTGGTCAGGGTAGAAATATCGCAACGAGGAAGCTTCAAAGTAAAAGTATATTTCCTCTGCCTGCTTCTTGAAAGCTATCTAAACGTTGGTACCTTTCGAGAAACAAGCAGTGGCTTCAGGTTTTTGAATTGGATTTTGTTTCCTTGTGGCACTGCATCAACTCGATTGTATTCCCTAATTGATTGAATTGTTGGTTGCTTTGGCAGTAGAAAATCTGCTGTCAGCGCAACCTGCAACCTAAATCCAACAAGGAGACAACTCATGTCGAGAAGATCGACCTTAATTGAAAAAATGCGAGAAATGATCGGCCCGGATGCCCGTAGGAAAAATGACCGTTTTGCAATGCTAGATGCACTGACCAGCTCGATCATCACTAGGCGACCTTTTATGGGTCCCAAGAGACTGTCAAACCTCCGAGTCTCGCAAAGCTATGCCGAGAATCCGAATAAAGTTGAAGCTCTCTGCAATAAGATGATCAAGTATCTCGGCCAGGGGACCTACTCTGACGATGAGCTTGAAGTTTTTCTTGACAATCTAGCGGACGACAAGTGGCTCGACCGATATATGCCGGACGACCATACCAAGTCTCTGGGAAAGCTGCTGCCTCGTATTTTGAAACTCCTTCGACAAAGCAAGATGACAATCTCTGAATTGGAAGAGTTTATCGCTATGTTTCAAGAGGAAGAATAAAATCTTCAGTCGGTTCTTAAACAGGTAACAGCAGTGCCCCAAGTCTATGAGGTTTACTTCGACATTCTAAGTCTCGCACTGGATTTCGGCCACTGCTGTTTCACCTTTTATTCTGGCCTCCTTTTTCAGGCAGTAGGGCGGCTACAGGATCGAAGAAGAATGAGCCTATCTTTTGACCCCTGGCTCTGAGGAGTTCTAGGGTTTTTATAACTGCCTCAAACAACTCCAACTTTTGAATCTGAGGTTTAACAATATTAAAGTTTGTACCCTGGCTCTGAGGAGTTCTAG
>CALIEE010000119.1 GCA_938022485.1 uncultured bacterium
AAAAGAGTACTCACCACACGACTAAGTTCCCTGACCCCTGATTCTTTTGTATAACCCCGAATAAGAAGCTTAATTGCTGCATCACTACATTCCACTTCATAGTCAGACAGTCCATTGGCATCTTTTGCTCTGTCTAAAAGATAGCGTCGCACGATTTCCAGTTTTTCAGGTCCCGTGTAACCAGAAATCTCCAATACTTCCATTCTATCCAGTAACGGCGATGGAATACTATCCGTCATATTGGAGGTACCAATAAATAAGACTTCCGAGAGATCGAAAGGAAGGTTTAAATAATGATCCTCAAAACTTTTATTCTGTTCCGGATCTAGAACCTCAAGAAGAACAGAAGCTGGGTCGCCTCTAAAGTCCGATCCAATTTTATCGATTTCATCCAGCATAAAAACAGGGTTTCTAGTCCCTGCTCTTTTCAAGCTTTGAATAATTCTGCCCGGCAAAGCGCCAACATATGTCCTGCGATGACCTCTTAATTCAGCCTCATCACGAAGCCCTCCCACCGAAACCCGGACAAATTCACGACCAAGTGCTCTAGCAATAGATTTACCTAGACTGGTCTTACCAACACCTGGTGGGCCATTTAGAAGCAGAATTGGTCCACGATGGTTCTTTTTGAGTTTCAAAACACCTAAAAAATCAAGAATTCTTTCTTTGGTTTTATCTAGACCAAAATGATCTTCGTCAAGAATACTTCTAGCTAGGTCTAGCTCGATCTTATCTTTACTTTTCTTCCCCCAAGGCAAGTCAATTATCCACTCCAGATAAGTTCGAAGAAGACCGGCTTCACTAGCATCCGGGTGTGTTTTTCCGAGCCGCCGAAGCTGCTTTTCGGCTTCGTCTTTAGCAACTTTTGGTAATTTCTTTTTCTCTAAGCGCTCAGTCAATTCTTTAAGCTCGACCTCCTGCCCCTCGGATTCTCCCAACTCTTCATTAATCATTTCAAGTTGAAGGCGAAGCAACTGTTCTCTTTCCGCTGCCTTAATTTCCCGATTAGCTTTGCCTGAAATTTGATGAGCAACTGAAACCATTTTCAATCTTTCAATCAAAAGCTCTGCAACCATCTTCAACCGACTAACCCCCGACTCTTCCTCCAAAATTGGAAGGGCTTGATCTGGCGAGAGTGAGAGTGAGGCAGCAATTAAATCCGCTACTTCAGCTGGATCAAAGCCCCTTTCAACTGGATGCAAGTAATCATCTATCGAACTGTCGTAATCAGCTAAGAGAAGCAAGTTAGCCTTAGCATCTTGCAACACTTTTTCAGTAGACTTTGATATCTTGGTCTTATTGTTGGGAATTAGTTCAGTAACCTTAACCTTAAGACTCGGCTTCTCTTCGACCACCTCGTCAATTTTAACCCGACCCTCAATATGGAGGCGAACTTTCAGGCTATGATCCGGTAAACTTGTGGAGGCAATAACGCGAGCCCATACTGCCGTTTTAGATAGAGAGTCTCCTGGAACGTGCTCGCCCTCGGCGCTGGTCAAGGCGACCACCAAAGGTAAATCATTTTCAACAGCAAACTTTAGAGCATCATGAGCTGGTCCCTCCGAAACTAACAAAGGAATAACAAGACCTGGAAAAGCAACTAGCTCACCAGTTGGTAGAACAGGCAAAACTTTATTAAGCTCGGGCTTCATCAAAGTTTAGTCCCTTTAGTCTAAAAAATGCTTCTCGATTCACATCCTCAAGGCATCAGAGAAATACTTCGCCTTCCCGCAACACTACAAATCCTAAGAATCACCAGTAAAAGAACTAGCTTGAGAATCTCCCTGCTCAGTGGGTATCAAAACCCCACCTGACATAACTTCCACTACTTCACCATCTTTTAAGCGCAAGACACTCATTCTTCTATTGATTTCGCCCTCGCTTCCTACGCTCAAACTTCCGGTGATCCCCGGATAAGCAGCACTATTTTCAAGTGCATCAAGAACGCCGCCATTAGCAGCACGGGAGTTATAAATAATAGAATTAATTACAAAGGCAGCAGCGTCATAAGCCTGGGCACTCAAAAGCTCCGGCTCGGTCTTAAACTGTTCTTTATAGTCTCGAACAAAACGGTAAACACTTGAGCTAGAACTGAGAGAGTTAAATGGTGTTACATAAACTGCTCCCTCAATTAAAGCACCGAATCCCCTTATTGCTACAGGATCATCCCACTGAGCTTGACCCAGCAGCACAGCTCCAGACAAATCAGTTTGCTGAATTTTTTCAAGAATAGGAACAGCGGCACTTAAACGATCAGGCAAGAAAATACCTTCTGGAGTGGTAACTGACAGAGCTTCAACTGCAGAAACCATAGATTCTGGATCCGTCTCATCGTAAGATCCTTCCGCAATCACAACTCCATTTCTTCTCTCAACCTCACGACGAAAAGCATCTACAAATTCAGATCCCATAGCATGGGCTGGATACAATGCAGCAAAAGATCTCAAATTAAGCTGACTAACAGCATAATCTACCAGCTCCGAGACCTGATCCTGAGATGTCGCTCCTAGGCGAAACATACTTCTTGAAAGTCCAGGAACACCTTGTCTCTTGGTAAAACTAATAATTGGAGTGCCCACCTCTCGGGAAATCTCGCCAACCCGCTTTGAAGTTTTGAACAACAAAGGACCAAGAACTATAGCAGCTCCAGCTTCCGAAGATAGATATCGATACTGTTCTTCTGCAACATTTGCATCACCGTTAGTATCAGAATAAATAACTTTGATATTATTGTCCCTATCGAGGTCTTTGGCAGCTAGTTCAATCCCCTGCTTAACTCGGTTGGCATGTGAAGCAAAACGCCCACTTAAAGGAAGAAGGACACCTATAACCAAAGGTTGTCCGGTAGCCACTCCAACTTGCTGATTAGATTTACTACCTTCCTTACTGGAGAAAACTGGTGCATCGGCTGTATAAGTTGAAGATTTAAACCACTTACTGTCCAGTCCGGCGGTTGGTTGTTGCCCTTCTCTTCTTCTATTATCTTCCTGAGAAAATAATGACCCAATAAAAGTATCCCCAGACCAACGTTGCATTCTGGACTCAAACTGTTGCTCCGAAACTGAACCAACCATCTTAACAGCCGAACTTCTTGCTACATCATAGACAGGACCTCTTCCAGGATCCGCATTAGCCGAAAGCTTAAACCAAGCCAAGGCTTGATTAAAATCATCACGACTCGCATAGGCGAAAGCTGCTAAAAGAGAAATCCTGGGAGGTAAACGATCATAGGAGGTATTGTTGTCAGAAACATAACCAGAAATTTCAGTTAGTACATCAAAACCTCTTCCTTGCTTAAGCATTACTCCAAGCCTGCGAGCAAAGGCTTCTTCCTGAATATCGTCAATGGAACCAGGCTCAACATTTCTCGCGGCAGCATCTCTTTCGGCTTGCTGATAGGCAAAAGTTGCCTCACGAAGTTTGCCTTTGGCCTCTAGCTGGCTTGGTCTTAAAAGCAATGAACGAGAATTTTTAATCAATACTCCTTGATAATCCCAAGGGGCATCAGGAGAGACAAAATCGTCCTCAACTACTTCTGGGGTGGTTCTCTTAAAACCTCCACCAACTGTCACCTCTCCTGTTCTGGCGTGGTGGCTGACGCAAGAAGAAAGAAACAAAATCGAGAGGGTAGAAATTAATGTTAGAATTTTCATGTAAGAATAATTACTAGATCGAAAGTAAATAGAAAAGGAATCACTGTATTATATGCCCCTAAACAATCCATAGGAAGCAGGAAAGCACTTGTTCAACATTATTTTAACGGGCGCTGAATAACCGATTAAATAGCTCGGACTTGACGCAAAGGCTTACAATCGAGTCTTATCTACTATAGGTCCCAGTGAGTAAGCCCGCAGAGCAACGATGAGAGTAGCCGGCTTAACCGCCTACTCAAAAAACTCTTTTACTCGCTCGAAGAAGGAAACTTCTTCCGCAACAGGTTTTCCCTCTACCTCGGCTAGTTGTTCCAATAGTTCTTTTTCCTTACCGCTGACAGACTTTGGAACAGCAACATATACCCTAACCATCAAGTCTCCCGGCCTACCACTTTGCAGGTCCGGCACACCTCTCCCTGACATTCGGAATATCTTTCCAGATTGAGACCCTGAAGGAACCTTAAGTTTTTCCGAATCAGTCAAAGTCGGAATGTCCAATTCGGCTCCAAGAACAGCCTGAGAATATGTGATTGGAATCTCGCAAATCAAATCCCTACCACGACGTTCAAACACTTTATGCTTCTCAACCAAAACTTCGACGAACAAATTACCAGCGGGAAGACCTCCTGCCGGTTTTTCCCCTTCACCCCTAAGCTTAAGCCTTTGACCATGATCTATTCCTGCAGGGACTTTCACGGAAAGCTTGGACTCTTTCAACACCAAACCCTCTCCTGAGCAAGGCTTACATGGGTCCGATATTATACTTCCGTTGCCTCCACACCTAGGACAAGTTCGACTAATTGCGAAAAAGCCTTGTTGAATCTGAACTTGACCACTTCCTGCACATTGAACGCAAGCCTGTGGCTGGGAACCTGGCTTCGCTCCACTTCCCGCACAAGTTTCGCAACCTTCAGGTCTTTCGATATCTATCTCTTTTTCAATACCAGAAGCAGCCTCTTCCAAAGTCACAGACAATCTAGTTGAAAGATCCCTACCCCTTGAGGGACCACCACCTGCCTGATCAAAAAAAGCTCCAAAGATGTCTCCAAAAATATCTTGAGCAAAGGACCTAAAGTCCCCACTAAAGCCAGCTCCACCTTGCCCCAATCCCGCGTGACCGAACTGATCGTATCGAGCTCTTTGATCTGCATCTGATAGCACAGAGTAAGCTTCCGATGCTTCCTTAAATTTCCCCTCAGCCTCTTTATCGTCTGGGTTTTTATCTGGGTGAAATTTTATAGCAAGCTTACGATAAGCTTTCTTAACCTCTTCGGGAGACGCTCCTTTAGAAACGCCAAGTACTTGGTAATAGTCCTGCTTCAAAATAACTGCCTAAAAATATCGAACAAAGAAAAAAGGCCACCGAGCTTAAAGCTGAGTGGCCTTTTGAAAGACAGCTACTTAACTTCTTCGAAGTCAGCGTCTACGACATCATCAGCATCTGCGGACCCTGAATCTGGCTCAGCTTGGGGCTCAGCACCAGCACTATCAGCGCCAGCAGTCGAATTCTCATAAACCTGCTTTGCCAGGGCATGAGAAGCCGTCGTCACCTTATCATGAGCAGCTTTAAGAGCAGCAACATCTTCACTATCTTCGAGTAAAGTCTTAGCTTCAGCAACGGCTTCCTCGATCTCGGTTCTTTCTGACTCAGAGATTTTGTCTCCGTATTCCTTAAGAGAGTTTTCTGCCGAGTAAACAACTCCATCCAGTTTATTTCGCTCTTCGATCAGACTACGCTTACCTTTATCTTCTTCAGCATGCTGCTCGGCCTCTTTAACCATTTTATCTATTTCATCATCACTTAGTCCGGAGCTAGCCGTAACCTGAATAGACTGCTCTTTACCAGTTCCGAGATCTTTAGCCGACACATGCACAATACCGTTCGCATCGATGTCAAAAGTCACCTCAATCTGAGGGACTCCCCTTGGTGCAGCTGGAATGCCCACGAGATCAAATCGACCCATGGTTTTGTTATCTCCAGCCATTTCTCTTTCACCTTGTAAAACGTGGATACTAACTGCGGGCTGATTGTCAGCTGCAGTAGAGAAAATCTGACTCTTTCTTGTAGGGATTGTAGTGTTCTTGTCGATTAACTTAGTCATAACTCCACCCTGGGTTTCAATACCCAAGCTCAGTGGAGTTACATCCAATAAAAGGACATCCTTAACGTCACCCTGAAGAACACCGGCTTGAATAGCAGCACCCGAAGCTACCGCTTCATCTGGGTTAACACCTTTTCCAGGCTCACGATTAAAGATTTGTTTCACTCGATCTTGAACAGCAGGCATTCTAGTCATACCACCAACTAAAACTACTTCGTCAATCTCGGAAGCTTTAAGACCTGCGTCACGCAAAGCTGTCTCACAAGGTTTCTGCAAACGATCCAAAAGCGAAGAACAAAGTCCCTCCAACTTAGCTCTAGAAAGCTTTAAGTTTAAATGCTTAGGCCCAGACGCATCAGCAGTGATAAAAGGTAAGTTAACATCTGTCTCCAAAGCAGTAGAGAGCTCATGTTTTGCTTTTTCAGCGGCTTCCTTAAGCCTCTGCAAAGCCATAGTATCTTTCTTCAAGTCTATGCCCTGATCTTTATTAAACTGATCGGCAAGAAACTCAACTATCGCTAGGTCAAAATCTTCACCACCTAAGAAGGTATCACCATTGGTAGCCTTAACTTCAAAGACCCCATCTCCCAACTCAAGAATTGAAACATCAAAGGTTCCTCCACCGAGGTCAAATACTGCAATTTTCTTATCACCCTCTTTATCAAGGCCATAAGCAAGTGCCGCAGCAGTCGGCTCGTTAATAATACGAAGCACTTCCAAGCCTGCAATTTTTCCGGCATCTTTTGTGGCTTGTCGCTGCGCATCGTTAAAATAGGCAGGCACAGTTATAACTGCCTGAGATACTGGTTCTCCAAGGTAGTCCTCAGCAGTTTGCTTCATCTTGGTAAGAATAAAAGCAGATATTTCCTGAGGACTTTTAACATCGCTACCAAGTTTCACGTGGGCGTCGCTATTGGATGCTTTCTCGATTGAGTAAGGGAGAACTCCTTTAGCTTTTTCAACCTCGGCACTCTCAAACTTTCTACCTATTAATCTCTTAACCGCAAAAATTGTATTCTCAGGGTTAGTAACAGCCTGTCGCCTGGCAATTTGACCTACCAAGCGCTCCCCCGAGTCGTTTACTGCAACCACAGAAGGGGTGGTTCTTCCCCCCTCACTGTTTGAGATAACTTTGGGATCTCCACCCTCCATCACTGCCACACAAGAGTTAGTAGTCCCCAGATCAATTCCGATAATCTTGCCCATCGTTACCTCGCCGTTAAGTTACTTAATTAAATTAGTTCTAAATACAAGAAAGCCATTTTATGGACGGTTAAGACCCGACTCTCAGAATCTTAAATTTACTAAATATTCTGGAATTTAGACTACTTATCTAGCCATATAGCCGAACGGCTAGCTTCCACTATTCGTAATTCTTAGATTACTCTAGCTAGCAATAATCATGATATTCGATCACTGCAAGGACTATGAAGATTTTTTTTTCTTAGGACAATATAAGAGGTCTAAGGATTCCCGTCTTATTTACTCTCTTTATCTTTCTCAGCCGAATCTTGGTCCTCTGAGGGCTTCTCTTCCTTCTCGGCCTCTTTGCCCACAACCACCTGAGCTGGTCGAAGTAGCTTGTCCTTAAAGTGGTAAGCCTTTTTAAACTCTTCTAGAACTTTTCCAACCTTTTTGCCCTCAGTTGGAATGGTGGCAAGAGCTTCAGCCTTTTCGGGCTGGAAGTCTTGGCCGATTAAGCTCTCAGCTTTAATTTGATGTCTTTCTAAAACACTTTGTAGCTGAGTGCGAATTAGCTCAACGCCTTTAACAAATTCGTCCAGCGATCCTCTGTTCTCTTGGTTTAAGGCGAGCTCAAGTCCATCAGCCACATC